>NZ_JACFYV010000006.1:0-85330 GCF_016759955.1 Burkholderia sp. KCJ3K979 | reverse complement strand
ACGCGGGACACCGCGCCCGCGAACGTGGTCGACGGCACGCTGGCCGACGAGACGGGGCTGCCGACGGTGAAGCTGAACCAGTGCACGTTCCGGATGCAGAACGCGAGCCTCGACCCGAGCCGCCCCGCGCGGCTGTTCCTCGGCGAAGGCGTGCTGGGCGGCGCGATCCCCGGCGCGACGATCCAGTTCGACGGCGTGATCGGCGTCGGCAAGATCACGAAGACGACGTTTCCGTACTACCCGTTCATCAGCTTCTCGTCGCTGGAGACCGACCTGACGAAGATCGCCGGTACGTACAACCAGCTCGGTTATCACCAGGTGCCGTCGCAGAACTTCCAGCCGGTGGCGCTCGACCAGCAGGTGACGATCAACGCGGACGGCAGCTATACGGAAACCGACAACTTCGGCAAGAAGAACGGCGGACAGCCGCTTGCGTCGAGCGCGACCGTGAACCAGCCGTTCACGCTGCGCCCCGATGCGCCGGCATTCCAGTCGCTCAACTACCTGCCGCAGATTCCGCCGACGCTCGCCGCGCTCGATCCGGCGAAGGCCGGCAAGGGGATCCTGATCGTCGGCAGGCTGCGCAACCAGCTCGTGCCGGTTTTCATCCGCACCGGCGCCGCGAACGCGGACCTCACGCAAGGCCCGCCGAGCGCGGACGACGAATCGGGGATCTCGTTCCTGAGCCCGCGGACGGCGGTCGCGCAGGGCTCGCAGGACGGCGAGTACACCGGCGTCGACAGCGCATTCAACTACCGCGCGACCGCGCTCGTCGGCGCGCAGGCCACGCTGCTCGACCCGTTCAACGCGTCGCAGGCCGCGCTCACGCGCGCGCTGAACCTCGACTACACGCAGAAGGTGCCGGGCGTCGTGACGACCGTGCATGCGGATGCGGCATCGGGGCCGGCGACCGGCAAGTTCGTGTTCACCGGCGGCGTGTTCGGGTTCCTCGACATGGCCGATACGAGCAACCCGTACTTCACGGTCGGCGCGTTCGTGCAGTGACCGCGTGTGGATGGAGACACGGCGGCGCCGCGCGCGAATGCGCGGCGCCCGGACAGAATGAGGGGGAGACTTCATGAAGAAGCTGATTGTCGCGGGTGTCGTCGCTGGCGTATCGACGCTCGCATCGGCCCAGCAGGCGGGCGACAACGTCGCGACGCTGGGCTGGCTGCACATCATGCCGCAGGATTCGACCAACGGGCTGACGACGAATCTCGCGAGCATGCCGATCAACGGGCCGTTGCGCCTGCCTGGTTCGTTCACGTCGCCGGGCACGAGCCTGACGGTCAACAACGCCGATACGGTCGGCCTCACGCTCACGCACTTCTTCACCGATCACATCGCGGTGACGTCGGTGCTCGGCGTGCCACCGGAATTCACGCTGACCGGACACGGCGTGATCAGGCCGCCCGGCCCGGCCGGCGCGCTCGGCAACGTCGACATGGACAAGTCGGCGAACCAGCCGGCGGTGAAGAATGCGCGGCAGTGGAGCCCGACGATCATCCTGCAGTACTACTTCAATTCGTCGACGGCCAAGTTTCGTCCGTTCGTCGGGATCGGCGTGGCCTACAGCTGGTTCAGCAACATCGAACTGAACGGCAACTTCGCGAAGGACATCAACGAGAACCTCGGCAGCGTGCTCGCCGCCGGCGCCGGCAAGCCGGGCGCGACGTCGGTGGAGGGCAAGGCGTCGTCGTCGTTCACGCCCGTCTACAACATCGGCGCGAGCTACGCGATCGACAAGCACTGGGGGCTCACGGCGACGCTGACCTACATGCCGCTGAAGACCTACTCGTCGCTGGTGATCAAGGCGGCCGACGGCTCGACGCTCGCGACCACGCGCACGCGGCTGAAGGCTGACCCGCTGATCACGTTCGTCGGGATTTCCTACAAGTTCTGAGCCGACCGGCGCGCATGACGCGTGCCGGCGGCTTCCTGCGACCGGCTGGCCGGACCGTTCCGGCCGGACGGTCGCGTTCCTGGCGGCGTGCCGCCATTTGTGAAGAGAGGGGGCAGTTCAAATGAGCATTCGCAAAATCGTATCGCTTGTTGCTGCAGTGGCTTTCACCGCGGTTTCGGCCGCGCCTGCTTTCGCCGTCACCGTGTCGCGTGCCGACGGCCAGCCGATGAATCCGAACGGCGAGCCGTTCTCGGCGACGGGGCTCACGAATCTCAGCAAGGGCTCGATCAACGCCAGTTGTACCGCGACCTTCAACGGCACGATCACGTCGACCGGCATCGTCAACATCACGTCGACGACGTTCGCGGGCGGCGCGACGTGCGGCCTGATCAGCGGCAGCGCGAGCAGCACGTCGCCGTGGACGGGGCAGGCCGACAGCACGACGCAACTGTCGATCAACAACGTGAAGGTGAACGTCACGCTGCTCGGTACTTGCGGGCCGAGCAAGGTCGTGACCGCGTGGAGCGATGCGAACTCGTCGCTGGCGTTCAACAACTCCGTGCTGACGCCGGACTGCACGGTGACCGGTACGGTCCTGACGTCGCCGAAGTTCCACGTGCAGTAAGCGTCGCACGATCGAAGCCGGACCCCGCCGCGCACGAGGGCCGTGCGGCATGCGCGGCGGGGTCCGCGGCCTTGATGGGTTCGTGCCGTCGCGCGTATCGGCGCGACGGCCGGATGCGTCTGGCAGCGTAGCCGTTTGTGCCGCCGTCCATCGATTGCCGAAGCGCCGCGTGCAGTCGGCGCCGCGAAGCGGGGCGCCCGTCGCGTGCGAGCCGTGCGGCGCATACGCGAGTTTCCGCTTCACCGATTCATGCGAGCCGTCATGCTTACCAGCGTGACGGCCGGTTGACCGCCCGTGTCGCGATCCGACACGGGCGGAGTTGCAGGGCCGGCGTGGCGTGTATGGCGCCTCCCGATCCGATTGAAACAAAACCAGGCCAATTGGCCAGAACCATCCCGGACGACCCATGCTGACCGATCCAGCAAAGTATGGCGATGCCCGCGGCGCGACGCCCGACCGGCTGCGCACGGCCGCGTGGTTGCAGTACCTGATCGACCATCTCGACACGGCGGTTTGCGCGATGGCCGCGACCGACGTCGGCGACACGCCCGTCGTCGCTTCGTATGCAATCCGTGCGGGAACTGGCGCGCGTCTGTCCCGCGAAGCGACGGCCGTGCTCCACCGGCTGGTCCCGTGGATCGCGACCGACGGCGGCGGTTGCGCATGCGATCCGGCCGATCCGCTCGGCGCGTGCGCGCATGTGCCCTCCGCGCAGCAGCTCGCGGACGCCGAGCGTCGCTGCCCCGGCTCGCGTGCCGTATTCGACACCGCGCATGGCGTGATCGATGCGTGCGCATTCGACGATCCCGACGTCGGCTGGGCCGCGCTCGAACGGATCGCCGATGGCGTCGAATGTCATGGCGAAGTCGCGATCGAACGCGTCGCGAATGAACATGACGGGCCGCATGAGACGCCGCCTGCGAAGAACCTGAGAGAAAGGCTGACCGCGGTCGCGGCAACGAGCACGGAAACACCGATTCGTCCCGGCGCGGTCATCGATGCGATCGTGTTGCGCGTATGCGGCCCGCGCGACGACGCAACGCGTGTCGACGAGATGGCTGCGCTCGCGATGTTCTCGGCCGAACTCGCCGCGGGCAACGGCGTTTCCGTTCATGCGTATGGCGGTCGGCACAACTTCGTCGCGCAAGCCATCAGAACGCATCGCGCCGATCTCGCGTCGATGGACGGGCTGCTTGCCGCGCTCGCCGTGTGCCGGCTCGATCGACTGATCGGCGCGGGCAGCTTCTGGGCCCACTACCTGCTGGCGGGCATTGCGATCGCAGCGCCGGATACGGTAAGGGCAATCGGCCGCCGGTTTCATGGCGACACCTGGCAGACGTGGCTCGACCATGTGCTCGCATGGCCGGCGGTCAGCCGCTTCGGGGCGAAGGAGGATGTCGCATTCGACCGCCTGCGCGACGCGATGAGCCTGACGTCGCGCAGGAACCCGATCGTCCGCGCCAAGCGGATGCGGGGCGTTTCGGCAGCCGGGCCGCGCAGCGCAAACGAGAAGGCACGATGAAATGCGGCTCGCGGCGAGAACGCCGCGAGCCGCGCGGGGGTATCGCGGCGCCCGGGCAGGCGCCGTCTTTGTCAGACCGTCTCGGGTTGCCGTACGGCCTTCGCCACATTGCGCGCCGGTGCGCCGTTCGCGACGAAGTACGGCACGTCGACCCGCGCGAGCGGCGTGCGGCCGCGGATCTTGTCGGCGATCTTCTCGGCGATCATGATCGTCGGCGCATTCAGGTTGCCGGTCGTGATGATCGGCATGATCGACGCATCGACGACACGCAGCCCGTCGAGCCCGTGCACGCGGCCTTCTTCATCGACCACCGCCATGTCGTCGTAGCCCATCTTGCACGAGCACGACGGATGGAACGCGGTTTCCGCGCGCGCCCGCACGAACGCGTCGAGTTCCTTGTCGCTCTTGCAGTCGGCGCCCGGATTCAGCTCGCGGCCGCGATAGCGGTCGAGCGCGGGCTGCCGCATGATCTCGCGCGTCGCGCGGATCGCATCGCGGAACTCGCGCCAGTCGAGCGCTTCGGCCATGTAGTTGAACAGGATGCTCGGATGGTCGTTCGGATCGCGCGAGCGCAGCTTCACGCGGCCGCGGCTCGGCGAGCGCATCGAGCCGACGTGCGCCTGGAAGCCATGCATTTCGATCGCGTTCGAGCCGTTGTAGTTGATCGCCACCGGCAGGAAGTGATACTGGATGTTCGGCCACGGGTCGTCGTCGCGCGTGCGGATGAAGCCGCCCGCCTCGAAGTGGTTGCTCGCGCCCAGGCCCGTGCCGTTCAGCATCCATTCGAGGCCGATCTTCGGCTGGTTCCACCACTTGAGCGCCGGGTACAGCGAGACCGGCTCCTTGCACTCGTACTGGATGTACATCTCCAGGTGATCCTGCAGGTTCTGGCCGACGCCGGGCAGGTCGAGCACGACCGGAATGTCGAGTTCTTTCAGCCACGCGCCGGGACCGACGCCCGAGCGCTGCAGCAGTTGCGGCGACGCGATCGCGCCGCTGCATACGAGCACTTCGCGGCGCGCATGCGCGGTCGCGCGCTCGCTGCCGCGCAGGTAGGTCACGCCCGACGCGCGCTTGCCGTCGAACAGGATGCGGTCGGCGAGCGCGTGCGTGACGATCTCGAGGTTCGGCCGCACCTTTGCCTGGTCGAGGTAGCCGCGCGCGGTGCTCGCGCGGCGGCCCTTCGGCGTGACGGTGCGGTCCATCGGGCCGAAACCTTCCTGCTGATAACCGTTCAGGTCGTCGGTGCGCGGATAGCCGGCCTGCACGCCCGCGTCGACCATCGCCTCGAACAGCGGATTCACGCCCGGCTTGCTGGTCGTGACCGACACGGGGCCGCTGCCGCCGTGATAGTCGTTCGGGCCGACGTCGCGCGTCTCGGCTTTCTTGAAGTACGGCAGGCAGTCGATATAGGTCCAGTTCTCGAGGCCCTTGTGCGTCGACCAGTTGTCGTAGTCGAGCGCGTTGCCGCGGATGTAGCACATCCCGTTGATCAGCGACGAGCCGCCCAGCCCCTTGCCGCGCCCGCATTCCATCCGGCGGTTGTCCATGTGCGGCTCGGGATCGGTCTCGTACGCCCAGTTGTAGCGGCGGCCCTGCAGCGGATAGGCCAGCGCCGCCGGCATCTGCGTGCGGAAGTCGAAGCGGTAGTCGGGGCCGCCCGCTTCGAGCAGCAGCACCGTGACGTCCGGATCTTCCGTCAGGCGCGTTGCGAGCACGTTGCCCGCGGAACCCGCGCCGCAGATGATGTAGTCGTATTCGCGTGTCGTCATGACGGATCTCCTTGTCTCAGAACACCGGGTTGTAGCGGCCGAGCTCGACCTGCACCGACTTGATTCGAGTGTAGTGCTCGAGCGTCGTGATGCCGTTCTCGCGCCCGACACCGGATTGCTTGTATCCGCCAACCGGCATCTCGGCCGGCGATTCGCCCCACGTGTTGATCCAGCAGATGCCGGCTTCGAGGCGATGGATCGCGCGGTGCGCGCGCGACAGGTTCTCGGTCACGACACCGGCCGCGAGGCCGTAGTGCGTGTCGTTCGCGCGAGCGATCACTTCGTCCTCCGATTCGAATTCGAGGATGCTCATCACCGGCCCGAAAATCTCTTCGCGCACGATCTTCATGTCGTCGCGGCAGTCGCCGAACACGGTCGGCGCGACGTACTGGCCGCTGCCGAAGTGACCGTCGGTCAGGCGCGAGCCGCCCGCGAGCAGCTTCGCGCCTTCGGCCTTGCCGCTTTCGATGAAGCCGAGCACCTTGTCGAGCTGCGCGGCCGACACGAGCGGGCCGAAGTTGGTGTCGGCATCGGTCGGCTTGCCGACGCGGATGCGCTTCACGCGTTCGAGCACCTTCTGCGTGAACGCGTCCTTGATCGAGCGGTGCACGAACACGCGCGTGCCGTTCGTGCAGACCTGGCCCGAGCTGAAGAAGTTGGCGGTCACCGCGATGTCGGCCGCGCGATCGAGGTCCGCATCGTCGAACACGATCAGCGGCGACTTGCCGCCGAGCTCCATCGTCACTTCCTTCAGCGACGACGCGCCGGCCAGCGACATCACTTTCTTGCCGGTTTCGACGCCGCCGGTGAACGACACCTTCGCGATGTCCGGATGGCCGGTGAGCAGCGCGCCGACCGAGCCGTCGCCCTGCACGACATTGAACACGCCGGCCGGCACGCCGGCTTCCGTATAGATTTCCGCGAGCTTCAGCGCGGTGAGCGGCGTGACTTCGCTCGGCTTGAACACCATCGCGTTGCCGGCCGCGAGTGCGGGCGCCGTCTTCCAGCACGCGATCTGGATCGGATAGTTCCACGCGCCGATGCCCGCGCACACGCCGAGCGGCTCGCGGCGCGTATAGACGAACGACTCGGCGCGCAGCGGCACCTGCAGCCCTTCGATCGCGGTCGCGAGGCCCGCGTAGTACTCGATCACGTCCGCGCCGGTGACGATGTCGACCGCGAGCGTCTCGCCGATCGGCTTGCCGGTGTCGCGCGTCTCGATGGCCGCGAGTTCGTCGTTGCGTTCGCGCAGCAGGTCGACCGCGCGACGCAGGATGCGCGAGCGCTGCATCGCGGTCATCGCGGCCCATTCGCGCTGGCCTTCCTGGGCGGACGCAACGGCGCGGTCGACGTCGGCCGCGCTGGCCTGCTGCACCTGCGCGAGCAGTTCGCCGGTGGCGGGATCGAAGGTGTCGAAAGTCTTGCCGCTGGTGGCGTCGACGTAACCGCCGCCGATGTAGAGGCGCTGCAAACCGTATACGGACATGAGGATCTCCTTGAGGGCGACTGCGTTGCGCGTCAGTCGGACGCGAGCAGCAGGTCGATGTAATCGTGGGCGAGCTTCAAAGCGGCCCGGGTGTCGATCGGGCCGCCGGCGAGTGCGCCGCGCAGCCACAGGCCGTCGATCAGCGCGGCGAGGCCGCTGGCGGCTTCGCGCGCCTTCGCGAGCGGCAACGCCTTCGCGAATTCGGCGCACAGGTTCGAATGCAGGCGCCGCGTGTTCACGTGCTGCAGGCGCTTGAGCATCGGGTCGTGCATGCTCTGCGACCAGAACGCGAGCCACGTCTTCATCACGGGCGCGCTGACCTGCGTGTCGTCGAAGTTCGCGGCGACGACCGCGCGCAGCCGCGAACGCGGGTCCTTGCGTGCGGCGACGCGGCGGCGCGTGGTGGCCGACCACAGGTCGCGCAGCACGTGCCGCATCGTCGCTTCGAGCAGGCCGTCCTTGTCGCCGAAGTAATGGCTGACGATGCCCGTAGAGATGTTCGCGCGTTGCGCGACCGATGCGAGCGTCGTGCCGGGCAGGCCTGCTTCGTCGATCGAGCGCAGCGTGGCGTCGATCAACTGTGCGCGGCGTATCTCCCGCATTCCGACTTTCGGCATCGTGACTCCCTTCGCCCGGGCGGGCCGTCGTCCATGGAAGTCGAGAGCTTAGCGGTTTTTTATTGATCGTTCAATCAATAAAAAATCGGGGCCGAAGGGGAGGCTGCGTTCCAAACGGGGCACGATGCTTCGCGTCCGAAGCTCATGTGCAGGTGCGGAAAAACGGTTGAAAGAAGATTAACTAAGTTTGAATCTGTTTAAAACGGACCATGAAAATATGACGCAATGCAGAGGACCGTTTCCAGACTCGATTTCATTACAAACCGAAAGAGTGTCGAAAACTGAAATATTATTCACGATATGAAATCGTCAAATCGGATTGTGGAGGCGTGCAGTTTTCTAAAAACCGTTTCAATCAAGCGATCTAAACAATACAACTCATTGAATTGAAACGATAATTTATGTTTTTTGAATGCTGGATCGGATTGCTCGCAAACGATTGCGATGATCCTTTTTGAGATTCCGCATACCATATAAATTGATAAGAAAATTTGAATCTGGCGTATTTCCGGGCCGAGTAGAGGGATTTTTGGAATGACTTGAGTAAGTAATATCGACCGTATTAGTATGGCGCCGCACCATGAGGAATGAATGGCGCCGCCGGCAATTGCCGCGACGCGTCGGCGATGACCGTGTCGATCGACCGCGCACGCAGCCGGCGCCAGCCATTGCGCACTTGCAGCATGCCGCGACGTCGAGACGCCGCATTCACCGGAGAACGACGATGCCGACCGAAAAACACGTGGTCCCGCTGCCGAATGGTCTGAAGGTCTACGTCGAACGGAACGTGTTCGACCCGGCGTTCGACACGGCGATGCTCGTCAACGGCGCGCTCGCGACCACCGCGTCGTTCGGCCAGACCGTCCAGTATCTCGGCGAGCGGATGAACACGATCTGCTTCGACCTGCCGTATGCGGGGCAGTCGCGCCAGCACAACCCCGGCTGCTTCATCCTGACCAAGGACGACGAAGCCGCGATCCTCCAGTACCTGGTCGAGCATTTCGCGCCGGCGTACCTCGTTTCGGTGTCGTGGGGCGGCGTCGCGTCGCTGTTCGCGCTCGCACGCGGCTGCCCGAGCGTGCGGCGCGCGGCGATCTGCTCGTTCTCGCCGTTCCTGAACGACGCGATGGTCGACTACGTGACGCGCGCCCGCGACCACATCGCGGCCGGCGAAAACCTGAAGGCCGCGCAGTTGCTGAACGACACCGTGGGCCGCTATCTGCCGCGCATCATGAAGCTGTACAACTACCGGTATCTGACGCGCCTGCCGCGCGACGAGCAGGATCAGGTCGCGTTCCACGTCGACCAGATCCTGTCGCTGCAGCCCGAGCGCTACTTCAGCGAATTCGCGAACATCGGCTGCGAGCTGCTGTTCCTGAACGGCGAGCGCGACGAATACACGACGCCGGCCGACGTGCGCCAGCTCGGCGCGCACGTCGCGCGCGCGCGGTTCGCGACGGTGCCGGACGCCGGCCACTTTCTCGACATCGAAGGCCGTGCGCAACGCGAATACACCCGTGCCGCGTTGCTCGATTTCTTCTGCGGCGAGTCGGCCGCCGCGGCCGGCGTCGCGCGTGCTGCCGCACATGCATGCGTGCCCACGCCGATGCACGCGCTGTCGTCGTGACGTCATCCGTCGTGCGGCGGGCGCGTCCCGCGCATCCGAATTCCCATCCCAACGAGGCAGGCCAGCCGTGAATATCGTTCAGACCATCGCCATCGTCGTTCCGTGGGCCGCGTGGCTCGCGTACTGGATCGCCACGTCGCAGGGCGTCAAGACCACCGTGCGCAAGGAGGCGTCGCGCTCGCGCACGCTGCAGTCGATTCCGCTGATCGTCGGCGGCGCGCTCATCATCCTGCCCGATCCGTCGCGGCAGGCGCTCGTGCCCGACTGGCAGCGCTTCGGCCTGCAGGCGCAATGCGGGCTCGCGGTGCTGGTGGCCGGCCTGCTGTTCTCGGTGTGGGCACGGCTGCATCTGGGCACGAACTGGAGCGTGTCGGTCACGTTGAAGGAAGACCACGAACTCGTGCGCACGGGGCCGTATGCGCTCGTGCGTCACCCGATCTACACCGGCTGCCTGATCGCGCTGGTCGGCGCCGCGCTGATCGGCGGCGAATGGCGCGGCGCGATCGGCGTGCTGCTCGTGTTCGCGTCGCTCGCGTACAAGGTGCGCGTCGAGGAGAGCTGGCTGACCGGATATTTCGGACCGGCGTATGCGCAGTACCGCCGCGAGGTCGCGGCGCTGATCCCCGGCTTCTACTGACACCCGCGAGGCGCGCGATGGCGAAGATGATCGTGACCGCGATCGGCTCGGCGGGCGACGTGCATCCGCTGCTCGGCGTCGCGCGCACGCTGGCCGCGCGCGGTCACGACGTCGTGTTCTGCACGCATGTGCCGTTCGAGGCGGCCGTGCGCCGCTGCGGGTTCGCGTTCGTGCCGGTCGGCACCGCGGCGGAATACGACGCGGCGATGGCGAACCCGGCGCTGTGGAATCCGCGCACGTCGTTCCGCACGCTGTGGCAGGTGATCGCGCCGACGTTGCGCCCGCATTACGACGCGCTGCGCGCGCTGACCGATGCCGATACGGTGCTGGTCGGCACGCTGTGGGCATTCTCCGCGCGCTTCATGCAGGAACTGCACGGCACGCCGTACGTATCGGTGCAGGTGTCGCCGTCGACGCTGCTGTCCGCGCATGCGCCGCCGACTCACCCGCGCCTGACGATTCCCGCGCGCTGGCCGTTGCCGGTGAAGTCGGCGCTGATGACGCTGATCGAGCGGCAGGTGCTCGACCGCGTGTGCGGCCCGGCGCTCGATGCGGTACGCCGCGAGCTGGAGCTCGCGCCCGCGCGGCGCGTGCTCGGCCGCTGGCTGCATTCGACCGACGGCGTGCTGTGCCTGTTTCCCGGCTGGTTCGCGCCGCCGCAGCCGGACTGGCCGTCGAACCATCTGCAAAGCGGTTTTCCGCTGTTCAACGATATCGCGACACCCGACGATGATGGGGCACTCGACGCGTTTCTCGCGGCCGGCGAAGCCCCGGTCGTGTTCACGGCCGGTTCGACGCTCGTCGATCATGCGGCGTATGCGCGTGCGGTGGCGGACGCGCTGCGCGCGACCGGCGCGCGCGGCATCCTGCTGACGCCGCACGATGCGGTGCAGGGCGACGACCGGCTGCTCGTGCGCCGCTTCGTGCCGATGCGCACGCTGCTGCCGCGTTGCCGCGCGCTCGTGCATCACGGCGGGATCGGCACGGCGGCGCTCGCGTGCGAAGCCGGCATCGTGCAGGTCGTCACGCCGTTCGCGCACGATCAGTTCGACAACGCGCAACGCGTCGTCGCGAACGGCTGCGGCGTGCGGGTCGACGGCCCGCTCGACGGTGCGCGGCTCGGCGCGGCGCTTGCCCGCGTGCTCGACGAACCCGCGTTCGCGGTGCATGCGGAGCGTACGCGTGCGCTGCTCGCGGCCGCGCCGGACGGCTGTGGCGCCGCCGCCGATTTCATCGAACGGTTCGTGCCCAGGCGCGGGCGCGCTGCCGCGCGGGCCGACGTCGCGGTGGCCGGCGCATGAGCACCGCGTCGCCGCTGCACGACGGGAGCGTCGCGCCGTCCGCGTTCGACGTGCCGGCGCCCGCGCCGGCCGCACAGCCGATGCGTGGTATCCGGCTCGCGCTGCTGACGTTCGCGCTGTCGCTCGCGACCTTCATCGAGGTGCTCGACTCGACCGTGACGAACGTCGCGGTGCCGGCGATCTCGGGCAGTCTCGGCGTATCGAACAGCCAGGGCACGTGGGTGATCAGCTCGTATTCGGTCGCAGCCGCGATCGCGGTGCCGCTCACCGGCTGGCTCGCCCGCCGCGTCGGCGAGCTGCGGCTGTTCGTCGGCGCGGTGCTGTTGTTTACGCTGACGTCGCTGCTGTGCGGGCTCGCGCGCGACCTGCACGTGCTCGTGATCTGCCGCGCGCTGCAGGGGCTGTGTTCGGGGCCGATGGTGCCGCTGTCGCAGACGATCCTGCTGCGCACGTTCCCGCCCGAAAAACGAACGATCGCGCTCGCGCTGTGGGCGATGACGGTGCTGCTCGCGCCGATCTTCGGGCCGGTGGTCGGCGGCTGGATCGTCGACAACTTCTCGTGGCCGTGGATCTTCCTGATCAACTTGCCGATCGGGCTGTTCTCGTTCGCGGTGTGCACCGCGATGCTGCGCCCCGACGCGCAGCGCGGCGCGGCCGGCCCGATCGACGTGCCGGGCATCGTGCTGCTCGTGATCGGCGTCGGCTCGCTGCAGGCGATGCTCGATCTCGGCCACGACCGCGGCTGGTTCGATTCGCCGCTGATCGTCACGCTCGCGGTGGTCGCGACGCTCGCGATCGTGTCGCTGCTGATCTGGGAAGCGGGCGAGGCGCATCCGGTGGTCGACCTGAGCCTGTTTCGCGACCGCACGTTCTCGTTTTGCGTGCTGATCATCTCGCTCGGGATGATGAGCTTCTCCGTGGTCGGCGTGGTGTTTCCGCTGTGGATGCAGGCCGTGATGGGCTACAACGCGTTTCATGCGGGGCTCGCGACCGCGTCGCTCGGCGTGCTCGCGCTGGTGTTCTCGATCCTCGTCGGGCTGCATGCGCACCGCTTCGATGCGCGCGTGCTCGCGACGTTCGGCTTCCTCGTGTTCGCGGCCGTGCTCGCCTGGGACGCCCAGTTCACGCTGAAGATGACGTTCGCGCAGATCGCAGCGCCCGGACTGATCCAGGGCATCGGGCTGCCGTGCTTTTTCATTCCGCTGACCGCCGCGACCTTGTCGCGCATTCCGGACGACCGGCTCGCCGCCGCGTCGAGCCTGTCGAATTTCCTGCGCACGCTGTCGGCCGCGTTCGGCACCGCGATGAGCGTGACGCTGTGGGACAACCGCGCGACCTATCACTACGATGTCGTGTCGCAGTCGGTCACCCATGCGTCGGCGAACACGCAACGCTTCGTGCATGCGTTGAACGCGATGGGCGTGGACGGCGTGCGCGAACTGACGACCTTGCATCACGTCGTGATGCAGCAGGCCTACATGATGGCGACCAACGACATGTTCTGGACGGCGAGCATGACGTGTCTCGCGCTCGCGGCGATGATGTGGCTGACGCGGCCCAAGCGCGGCGCGGCGGCTTCGTTCGGGCATTGAGGAGCGGACCATGACGACACTCGGCGCACTCGTGATCCTGTATCACCCGAGCGACGCGCAGCTCGACGCGCTGCGCGCATGGCGGCACGCATGCGACGCGCTGCTCGTCGTCGACAACACGCCGCAGCCCGATGCGCGGGCACGCGAACTGTGCGCACGCGAAGGCATCGCGCTGCTGCATCACGGCAATCGCGGCGGCATTGCGGGCGCGTACAACGCGGGGCTTGCGGCGCTCTTTCGCGACGGCCTCGATGCGGTCGCGCTGTTCGATCAGGATTCGTCGGTGCCGGCTGCGTATTTCCCGGCGATGCGCGATGTCTGCGCGGGGCTCGCGGGGCGTGCGTTCCTCGCCGGCCCGCGCATCTTCGACGAGAACGCGCGCAGCTTCCTGCCCGAACTCGCGACCAACGGTATCGGCTTGCGCCGCCTGCGCATCGAGCCGGGCACGCCGATGCAGCGCTGCGCGTTCCTGATTTCGTCGGGTTGCGTCGTGTCGCGCGACGCGTTCGACGTGCTCGGCCGTTTCGACGAGACGCTGTTCATCGATCACGTCGATACCGAATACAGCTTCCGCGCGCTGGCGCGCAACGTGCCGCTCTATGTCGTGCCGTCGCTGGTGCTGCCGCACCGGATCGGCGCGAAGCAGCGGCACGCGATCGGCCCTTTCGAAATGACGTCGATGAATCACTCGTGGCAACGGCGCTACTACAGCGCTCGCAATGCGGTGCAGCTCGGGATGCAGTACGGGCTGCGCTTTCCGGTGGCGCTCGTGCCGAACCTGCTGACCGTGTGGCAGGTCGTGCAGATCGCGCTGGTCGAGCGCGACAAGCGCGCGAAGCTGGCCGGCATCCTGTTCGGCGTCGCGGACGGCCTGTTCGGCCGACTCGGCCCGCTCGAGCGCACGCGACCGCGTCTGGCCGCGCGGGCGCAGCGCGTTCGGCAGGGGTGACGATGCGGCGAATGAGGAAAGCGGCGGGTTCGGCGCGTGGCGTGAAGGGCGGCTCGATGATCGCGGCCGCCGCGGCATTGCTCGCGTTGGCCGGATGCGTGCCGTCGGGATTCCTGCCGTCGCTGTCGCTGCGTGCGCCCGCCGACGATGCACTCGTGCATACCGCCGGCCCCGGCGTGAACGGCGCGTGGCCGGCGCCCGACTGGGTGAAGCAGTTGCAGGACCCGCAGCTCGACGACCTGGTCGCCGAGGCGTCGCAGCACAACCCCGATCTGCAGGTCGCGCAGGCGCGGTTGCGGATCGCGCAGGCGCAGCTTCAGCAGTTCGATTCGCTGACCGGTTTGACCGGCACGGCCGGCGCGACGATCAGCCGGGCACGGATGCCGAAACCCGGCGACATTGCCGACGTGACGGCCGGCGGCTATCGCGTGCCGGTGCAGATCTTCGGCGATCCGAACGTATCGCCGTCGTCGGTCTTCGTCGGGCTGAACTACCAGCTCGACCTGTGGGGCAAGAACCGCGCGGCGACGAAGAGCCTGATGTCGCTGCGCGACGCGGCCGGCGTCGAAGCCGAACAGGTGCGGCTCACGCTCGCCGTCGCGATCGTCACCGTGTATTGCCAGCTCGACCAGGCGTACGCGGTGCGCGACCTGTTGCAGCAGAAGCTGAAGATCAGCCAGCGCGTGACGGCCGTGCTGCGCGAGCGCACCGCGCGCGGCCTCGACAACGCGTACGACGCGAGCGATGCGTCGATCAAGCGCAGCCGTCTGCTCGAGCAGATCGCGCTGAACGACGAGCAGATCAAGCTCGCGCAACTGCAACTCGGCGTGTTGTCGGGCCGCGGCCCGGAGCGCGGGCTCGCGCTGCAGCGGCCGCGCGTCGGCGCGTTCGCGGGCGGCGCCGTGCCCTCGCGGCTGCCGGCCGATCTGCTCGGCCGCCGGCCCGACATCGTCGCCGCGCGGCTGCGGGTCGAAGCCGC
Organism: Burkholderia sp. KCJ3K979; assembly: GCF_016759955.1. Taxonomy (NCBI): domain Bacteria; kingdom Pseudomonadati; phylum Pseudomonadota; class Betaproteobacteria; order Burkholderiales; family Burkholderiaceae; genus Burkholderia; species Burkholderia sp. KCJ3K979. The sequence goes on along the minus strand of NZ_JACFYV010000006.1, from coordinate 70,320 downwards.
GTTCGCGAATGCCGACTCGACGCGTGCGCAGTTCTATCCGGACGTGAACCTCGTCGCGCTCGGCGGCGTGTTCGCACTGACGCCCGCGTCGCTGTTCTCGCGCGATTCGCTCGCGGGTTCCGTCGGCCCCGCGATCTCGCTGCCGATCTTCGATCGCGGCCGGCTGAAGGCGAAGCTCGGCGCGGACGTCGCGCAGGCCGACGTCGCGATCGGGCTGTACAACAAGACCGTCGACGACGCGCTCGGGCAGGTCGCGCAACTCGTCACGTCGCTGCAGACGTCGCAGACGCTCGTCGCGCAGCAGCAGGATGCGGTCGCGGCCGCGCAGAAGATCGTGCAGATCGCGGCGGATCGGCATCGGCGCGGCGTGCTGATGCAGAAGGACGTCGATGTCGCGGATCTCACGCTGATCGACGAGCGCGCGCAGATGATCGCGCTGCTCGGCAAGCAGCGCACGCTGCGCATCGGGCTGATCGGCGCGCTCGGCGGCGGCTTCGACGCGGGCGCGACGCCGAACGCGTCGGCGAAACGCGGCGCCGCGTCCGCGAGCCGGAAGGCGACCGCGCGCGCAACGCCGGTGGCCCCGAGCGTGGCCGACGCGCCGTCGAATCCGATGTTCCAGCACGACCGACTGGTCGTCACGCAAAGCAACTGAATGCACCACGACAACCTTCACACCGCTCCGATGCCGGCATCGCAGGCCGATGCCGCGCTCGACGCACGGCGCGCGACGCGCCGCAAGCGCTTTCTCGTGTTCTTCGCGGCCGTGCTGCTGGCCGCCATCGCGTGGCTCGCGGTGTGGTGGCTCCGCGACCGCTACTACGAGGAAACCGACGACGCCTACGTGGCCGGCAGCATCGTGCAGATCTCCGCGCAGGTGCCGGGCACGGTCATCGACGTGCTGGCCGGCGACACGCACCCGGTGCGCGCCGGGCAGGTGCTCGTGCGGCTCGACGACACGGAGGCGTCGGTCGCGTTCGCGCAGGCGAAGGCGCAGCTCGCGCAGGCGGTGCGGCAGGTCGCGAACGCGAAGATCTCGAACACGATGTATGTGGAGGCGGTGAATGCGCGGCGCGCGGATCTTGCGCTCGCGCAGCGCGCGCTCGCGGCGCGCGCGGGCGCGTCGGTCGAGATCGTCGCGCCGGAGGAGCTGGCGCGCGCCCGCGCCGCGGTCGCCGGCGCGCAGGCGAATCTGGCGGCCGCGCAGGCCCAGCTCGACGCGGCGCGCGCGCTCGGCAGCAGGCTGCCGGTCGACGCGAGCCCGGCCGTCGTGCAGGCGGCCGCGCAGTTCAAGCTCGCGTACCGCAACCTGAAGCGCACGACGATCGTCGCGCCGGTCGACGGCACCGTCGGCCAGCGCGCGGTGCAGGTCGGGCAGCAGGTCGGGCCCGGCGTGCCGCTGATGTCGATCGTGCAGTTGAAGCGGCTGTGGGTCGAGGCGAACTTCAAGGAAGGGCAGATCCGCCACATGCGCGTCGGCCAGCCGGTCGAGATCGTGTCGGACATCTATGGCGCGCGGGTCGTCTATCGCGGCCGCGTGCAGGGGTTTTCGGCGGGCACGGGCAGCGCGTTCTCGATGCTGCCGTCGCAGAATGCGGCAGGCAACTGGATCAAGGTCGTGCAGCGCGTGCCGGTCGTGATCTCGATCGACGCGGCGGATCTTGCCGCGCATCCGCTGCGGGTCGGGTTGTCGATGCGGGCGACGGTCGATACGCATGACCGTGGCGGGCATGTGCTCGACAGCGAATCGCCGGGCACTGTACCGGCGGAGAGCACCCGCGTGCATGACGGGGTGGCGAGCGAGGCGGAGGCTGCTGCGGCGGCGGTGATTCGGGAGAACCAGGGCGGGTGAGGCGAGTGCCGTCCGTTCATCGCGCAGCACGCGTGGGGCGCCGCGCAGACCGTTCGATCCGGCGGCGGCGACGTCGATCGTCGTCGACGACGGCGGCGGACGCGACACCGGCCTCGTCATGACGAGGCCGGCATAGTCGGCACGCGCGATATCGATCGCGCATGCCGGACGCGACACGCGAACCGACGGCAGTCTGACGTGCCTGCCTGCGACGCAGGCACGCCGAGGCATCGGCCGCGTGTCGACGAACGCCGGACCCTCCGGCGTCGCGCGTTACCGGATCACTTTACCGGCATTGATCCCGATTTCGCGCACGCCCGGCGTCGAGCCGCTCGCGCTGCTCGATTCGACGACGCCGGTATTCAACCCGACGAGCGTCCCGACTGTCCCGATGGGCGAAAACGCCAGCGTGCTGCTCGACGATGAGTTCAGGATCTTGCCGCTGTTGAAGCCGACCAGTCCGCCGACCATGAAGGGCGACCCGCTGATCCGGCCGGACGACGACGACGACGCGATCAGCGCGCCGGCGTCGTTCGAACCGACCAGCCCGCCGGCCTGAAAAGCGCTGCCGGTCACGTCGCCGGACGCGACCGAGTCCTTCACCGTGCCGCCGTTCCGGTTGGCGCCGACGAGGCCGCCGATGATGCTCTGGTCTTCGGCGGAGACACGACCGCTCGCGCGCGACGCGACGACCGTGCCCGAGTTTTCGCCGACCAGCCCGCCGACCCGGCTCGACCGTTGCGCGACCACATTGCCCGTCGCCTCTGCCTCGCTGATCTTGCCGCTGTTGCTGCCGACCAGGCCGCCCGCGACGCTGTTGCTCGCGACCGTCACCATGCCGGACGCCTTGCCGCCGTCGATGCGGCCGGCATTGCGGCCCGCGAGGCCGCCGACCGTTGCCGGGCCGCTTGCGGACACGTTGCCGCCCGCGCTGCTGGCGGTGATCACGCCGTTCGACTGGTTGTCGCCGATGAGGCCGCCGACCGAGCGGCCCGTCGTCGCGCTTACCCGGCCTGACGCGGTCGACTTGTCGATCGTCGCGTCGTTGATGCCGGCGAGCCCGCCGATCGCGGCCGAATCGCGTCCGTCGACGTCGCCATAAGCATGCGAATCGACGATGCGCGCGCCAAGGTCGTTCGTGCAGACGAGACCGCCGACGGATCGCGCGCCGGTCGCGTCGACCCGGCCGTAAGCGGCCGAGCGCGAGATCGTGCCCGCCGCATTCCGGCCGACGAGCCCGCCGACCACGCTGCCCGCGCCGGCCGACACGTCGACGGTCGACGTCACGCCATCGAGTTGTCCGACCAGGTTCAAGCCGACGGCGCCGCCGACGAAGTTGTTGCGGCCGCCGGCGATCCTGCCGCTGCTCGACGAATGCTCGACGACGCCGCCCTGAAGCGCGCCAACCAGCCCGCCGACGCCGTAGGCGCTCAATCCGTCCGTCCCGACGGCGGTAATGTCGACGTTCGCGGTGCTGTTCGCGATCCGCGCGGTGGTGCGTCCGTTGAGGCTGACGCCGGCGATGCCGCCGATTGCGTCGGTTTTCTGGTTGCCGATCAACCGGCCGCTGAACGATGCGCGGTCGATGACGCCGCCCTCGTTCACGCCGACGATGCCGCCGAGACGGCTGAATCGCGCGCCGGCGTGCGAGACGGTGGCGTTTGCGACGCGGACGTTCGAGATCGTGCCTTGCCGGTTGACGCCGACGAGGCTGCCCACCGCGACGAGCGGATCGGTGGACGATGCGCCGCTGGCCGAGATCGATTCGAGGACAAGGTTGCCGATGGCGCCGCTGTTCGACGCGAACAGGCCGACGGGGCCGGTGTTGTAGACGGACAGCCGGCGAATCGTATTGCCGAAGCCGTCGAACTTGCCCGTGAACGTGTGGTCGCCGCCGATGCTGCGGAAGTTCGCGCCGTTGCCGTCGAGCGCGTTGCCGAGCACGTAGCGGCCGTTCAGGTTCGCATCGACGTTGCGCAGGTCGTCAACGGTGTGCAGCACCGTGTAGTCCTCGCCGTTCGAGCGGTACGACGCGTGCTTGCCCGACAGCGTGACGACCGCCTTGTCGTTCGTGAGCGTATGGCCCTTCGCCGAATTCAGCTCGAGGTGGGCGTTGTCGCCGGTGAGCTCGACGGCGTCGTTCACGCGGATTTTTTCCGCTGCATTGACGACGAGATTCGCGTTCGCGCCGGTGGCCTGCAGCGTCTTCTGCAGATCGACGTTGCCCTTGCGCGACGTCAGCGTCAGCGCGTTGTCGCTCGTCCACGATACGGGGCCGCCGACCGTCAGGTCGCCCTGCGTGTTCACGAGTTCGACGTTCGTCGTGCCGAGGTTGCGCGACAGCGTGTCGGCGTCGATCGAGCGACCAGCGGCGTCCGTGCCGTTCACGCCCGCGTTCGCCGCCTCGATCGTCCATTTGCCGGCCGCGTTGCCGGCGCGCGTGTCGACCTGCACGTCATGCGCGACGTCGACGCGTTCGCCGCGCGTCACGACCGTGCCGGCCGGTGAACCGGCTTCGGCCGCGCTCGCGTCGAGCTTGCCGGCGACCTTGACCGTGCCGCCGTCGAGCGTGATCCTGCCGCCGCGGCTTGCCAGCCCCTTCGCCTCGATCGTGCCGGAGTTGTTGATGACCGCGCCGAGCAGGTTGCCGGCCGCGCGCGCGGTCATCAGCACCTCGCCGCCGTCGGCCTTCAGCAGGCCGCCGTTGTGCGCCTGCGCGTCGACGGCGCCGCCTTCGACCTGCAGGTTCAACAAGCCGTTGCCGTCGAAGTTGACGTTGAACGTGTTGCCCGCGCCGAGTGCGACGCGGCCGAGCTTCGCGTGGATCACGCCGTTGTTCGACACGCGCGCGCCGAGCAGCGCGACGCTGCCGCCGTCCGCGGCGGTGATCGTGCCGTCGTTGACGATCGACGCGGCCGACGTGCCCGAGAAGCGGTAGTTGCCGGCGAGGAAGTCGGCGTCGGTGAGATTCTGGGTCGATGCGACGAGGCCGCCGACGTTGATCTGCGCGCCGGCGCCGAACATCACGCCGTTCGGGTTGACGAGGAACACCTTGCCGTTCGCTTCGATCTGGCCGTCGATGCGGCTACCGTTGTTGCCGATCACGCGGTTGAGCGCGACCGATTGGCTACCGGGCTGACGGAACGACACGCGCTCGCCGCCGCCGATGCTGAAATCCTGCCAGTTGGTGACGAGCTTGTCGGTGTGCTGGTTGATGTTCATCGAGCGGCCGTCGTCGGTGCGGACGATGTCGGCCTTGCCGGCGGTGATCGCTTCGCCGGTGGGCAGCGCGAAGGCGGGCAGCGCGGCGAGGCCGAGCAGCGACACGGCGGCGGCGGCGACGCGCTTGCCGCCGCTCGATTTGCCGCGGCGGCGCGCGGTTTCCCCGACCGCGTTCCAGCAGCGCTGGGTCGGGTTCCAGACCAGTGCGTAGGTCTTGTTCATGGTTCTTGTTTCCTCACGGTTGACGCATCGGCGCATGCCGGCGTGCGACACGCGCGATGACAAAGGAAAGCGGGCTGCGTATTGCATCCCGCTTGGGTGAAACGGACAGCATCGCTGTCCGTTGCGTCGCGGCCGGACTCCATCGATTCGAGAGCCGGCCGTTTGCAGGTGCCGGCCGCGCATGCGTCGGCCGGTCGGAGAGGGGGGATTCAGGATTGGCGCGCCGTCTCGCGGACGCTTCGCGCGGCGCGGGAGCGAGTGGCGATGGGCGTTCCCGAGCGCCGGAACGGGCAGGGTACGTATCGGATGCGCAAGCCGAACGAAGAAGGCGGCACGCGACGCGGTGATTCGACACGAATGATTAGGACAATAAAGTAATTTGACGAAGGCTCGTCAATCTTACGCAGGATCTGGAACCATTTATATTGAACAAGTACGAGCGGCAGTCCGATATCGATTTGTCTCGTCAGATATTGTTCGGACCGGTTGCATGCCGACCGCGCTGGAATGCGACGCGGGCCGTTGCCGCGCATGTCGGCGCCGGTCAATACGGTGTCGCATTTGCCACATCCATGGCGTCCCGTCCCGGTCTAACCTCAAATGGTTCGCCGTCGCCCGATGCGCCGGCGCGCAACGTATCGAAGCCAACGAGACATGGAGACAATGCGATGAGCAGCAATCGAGGGGTCGTATATCTTGGGCCGGGCCAGGTCGAAGTCCAGAAAATCGATTATCCGAAGATGGTCGACCCGAGCGGCCGCGCGATCGGCCACGGCGTGATCCTGAAAGTGGTCAGCACGAACATCTGCGGCTCCGACCAGCACATGGTGCGCGGCCGCACCACTGCTCCGGTCGGTCTCGTGCTCGGCCACGAGATCACCGGCGAGGTGGTCGAGGTCGGCCGCGACGTCGAGACGCTGAAGCTCGGCGATCTCGTGTCGGTGCCGTTCAACGTCGCGTGCGGCCGCTGCGCGATGTGCAAGGACACGCACACCGGCGTGTGCCTGAACGTGAACCCGTCGCGTGCCGGCGGCGCGTACGGCTACGTCGACATGGGCGGCTGGATCGGCGGCCAGGCCGAGTACGTGCTCGTGCCGTATGCCGATTTCAACCTGCTGAAATTCCCGGATCGCGATCAGGCGATGGCGAAGATCCGCGACCTGACCTGCCTGTCCGACATCCTGCCGACCGGTTATCACGGCGCGGTGAGCGCCGGCGTGAAGCCCGGTTCGACGGTCTATATCGCGGGCGCGGGCCCGGTCGGGATGGCGGCGGCCGCGTCGGCGCGCCTGCTCGGCGCGGCCGTGACGATCGTCGGCGACATGAACGCGGAACGGCTCGCGCATGCGCGGGCGATGGGGTTCGAGACGGTCGACCTGTCGAAGGACGCGTCGCTCGGCGAGCAGATCGAGCAGATCCTCGGTGTGCCCGAGATCGATTGCGCGGTCGACTGCGTCGGCTTCGAGGCACACGGTCACGGCTCGTCGGGCCATTCGGAGGAAGCGCCCGCGACGGTGCTGAACTCGCTGATGGAAATCACGCGCCCGGCCGGCGCGATCGGCATCCCGGGCCTGTACGTGACGGACGATCCGGGCGCCAAGGACAAGGCCGCGCAGCACGGCAGCCTGAGCATCCGCTTCGGCCTCGGCTGGGCGAAGTCGCATTCGTTCTTCACGGGCCAGACGCCGGTGCTGAAGTACAACCGCAACCTGATGCAGGCGATCCTGTTCGACCGGCTGCCGATCGCGAAGATCGTCAACGTCGAAGTGATCTCGCTCGACCAGGCGCCGGAAGGCTACAAGAAGTTCGATGGCGGTGCGCCGCGCAAATTCGTCATCGACCCGCACGGGTTGCTGGCGGCGTGATGCACTAGCGTTCGACACGCGCGACGCGTGACGCGAGAACGGGCGGCTCCGGAGACGGGCCGCCCGTTTTTCGTTGCGAGCGCGTTCAGTGGCCGCGATAAAGCTTCGCGAGTTCGGCGTTGCTGGCGGCGGTGCGGCGTGTACGCCCGGTGTGCAGGCTGACGCGGCGGATCGCGCGCGCGGGGCGATGGGCGGTGTCGCGGTTGCCTTTCCAGTCGGCCACGCGGACTGCGCCGGCGCGGGGCCGGTCAGGCGTGCGCAATGACGGCGCGGCTTGTGCAACCGCTATCGGGCGAGCAGGTTTGCCGGCGAGCGGGGCGCTCGGTGGCGGATTGGCCGCCACTTGCGTTTGATCAGGCGAATGAAACGGGTAGACGGGTGCCGGCACGACCGGCAGCAACGGATCGTTCGATGCCTGCAGCATGGTTTCGGTCGCGACGGCGGCCGGTGCAGCGGAGCCGCGACAAACGGGATCGGCCTTGCAGGTCTGATCGACCATCACGTAGCCGCCGACCAGCAGCACGAGCGTGAGGATACTCAGGAGCGGTGCGCTCGATGCGCGCGGCCGCTGGAAAGCCGCGTTGCGCAGCGCGCGGGCGACGCGCGACGACCACGTATGGAACGATCGCGGCGCATGCACGGCACGCGCGTCGGCCGGCGTGTGGCGAATCGGCTCGAACGGCCAGTTCCACCGACCGCAGACGGGGCAGTGCTCGAGTGCGCGGAACGCGACGAAACCGCATTCGCGGCAGCGGCAGCACGTCGCGTGCCGCGATTCGGCGCGTGCATTCAGCACGGCACGCCAGGCATCGCGCGCGCGGACACTCCGGTTGGGCAGGACGCGCATCGTCAGCGACCGACGGATGCCATCGTGGGGCTACACATCGGCGGTCGTTCGCATTCGGCGTTCATTCGATTCTCCATAACATCGGACGCGTGGAACCCGTTCGTCCGCGTCTGCCTGCCGCTTCATTCTTGGTCGTTCGCGCGCGAAACGCAAGGTGCATGTCGTGCGTCGCGTGCCGCACATTTCGTGCCGCCCGTTTCGTGCTAGCCGCCGTGCCGCTGCCGGGCCGCGAGCGTGCCAAGCGTCTCCAGCGCGCGCTCGACGGCCGGGGTCCACGGCCGCCCGTAGTTGAGCCGCAAATAGCGGCGAAAACCGCCGGTCGCGGAGAAGATCGGCCCGGGCGCAATGCTGACGCCGCTTTCCATCGCGTCGTCGAACAGGTGCATCGCGTCCATGTGCGGCGGCAATTCGATCCAAAGGAAATACCCGCCGCGCGGCGCAAATACTTCGGTATCCGTCGGAAAATACGCGCGCACGGCCGACAGCATTTGCGCTTGGTGCGCGGCGAGATTGCGTCGCAGCTTGCGCAGGAACCGGTCGTATGCGCCGTCGCGCAGGTAGCTCGATATCGCCATCTGCGCGGGTACGTCGGCGGCCGGCGCGCTCGCGCCTTTGGCCTCGCGGATCTGCCGGACGAAGCGGCCGGCCGCGACCCAGCCGATCCGGAAACCGGGCGCGAGACATTTCGAGAACGAGCCGCAATGCAGGACGAGCCCGCTGTCGTCATACAGTTTCGCGGGCCGCGTGGGCGCCGTGCCGAACTGCAGTTCGCCATACACGTCGTCCTCGATCAGCGGCACGCCGCGCGACGCGAGCAGGTCGATCAGCGCGCGCTTGCGCTCGTCGGTCAGCGTCGCGCCGGTCGGGTTGTGGAATGACGTCATGAACCAGCATGCGCGTACCGGATGCGTGTCGAGCGCCTCGGCGAGCGCGTCGAGGTCGAGGCCCGTGCGCGGGTCGACCGGAATCTCGACGGCCTTCAGATGCAGGCACTGGACGGCCTGCAGCACCGCGTGGAAGGCCGGCCGTTCGATCGCGACGATGTCGCCCGGGCGCGTCAGCGCCTGCAAGCTGAGCGTCAGCGCTTCGGTCGCGCCCGTCGTGATGACGATTTCCTCCAGCGGCAGCGACGCGCCCGCGTTCAGGTAGCGCAACGCGATCTGGCGGCGCAGTGCTTCGTTGCCGGGCGGCAAGCCTTCGAGCAGTTTGGTGCGGTCCATGTGGCGAGCGGCCGACGCCACCTGGCGCCACAGGCTGCTCATCGGGAACAGCGAATAGCTCGCGAATGCCGAGCCGAGCGGCACGATGTCGTCGCATTTGAGCGAGTCGAGCAGGCGGAACAGCGCATCGTCGTCGCCGGTTCGAGCGGCGTCGTTCTGCGCGGCGCCCGGCTTGCGCGGCGGATCGCGGCCGAACCGCACGTGCTTGTCCGCGACGTTCGCCACGAAATAACCCGAGCGCGCCCGCGCGACGATCAGGCCCTCGCTTTCGAGCGCGTAGTACGCACGAAACACCGTGGACGGGCTCACCCGATACGCGCGGCATGCCGCGCGCACGGTAGGGATGCGCGCGCCGGCCGCCAGGTCGCCGCGCCGGATCGCGTCGGCGATCGTCTGCGCCAGCACCGCATAGCGCTTCATGCGTGTCCCCCGGCCGTTGTGCCCTGATGACACAGAGTAGTACGGCAGCCGTCACGTGCAAGCGCGCCCCAAATCGCTGATCCGTATGTTTTATCGGCGCTCTGATCCTGTTCTTTCGTCTGACGAACGGGCATCCTCTCGCAAGCTTTGTTCCCGCTGTCCGACCGATACGGAATTCACGCTGCCCGACCGCGAATCCGTGACGTCCGCGCGTGTCGCGCGAGTCCTTTTTTGCGGCGTCCTTACCTTACCCGAAAGTATCCAGCGTGAAACTGCAGACCCTCGTCGCGGGCCTCGTGGCCGGCATCGCCCTCAACCTGTTCAGCGGCGTGGCCGCCGCAGCCTGCGTCAACAATCCCGCCGCCCAGCCGAACGCGACGTTCCCCGCCGCGCTGACCGGCAAGCTCGTCTACCACAGCTACGTCAAGTACGGCGACGGCACGAGCCAGCTGTTCCTCTACGATTTCTCGGCCCATACGCTGATGCAACTCAGCAAGAGCACGTGGGGCATCACCGATCCGATGAACGGCGTGTTCAGCCCCGACGGCAAGTGGCTCGCGTTCATGGGCATCAGCAACGGCGCATGGAACGTGTTCATGCTGCAGCTCGGCGCCGGTACGCCGCCCGTCAACATGACGAACAGCACGGGCGCCACGCGCAACGAAGACCCGAAGTTCAGCACGGACGGCAAGACGCTCGTGTTCAAGCAGAACGGCGACGTGAAGCAGGCGACGCTGTCGTACACGAGCGCGGGCCCGGTGTTCACGTCGGTCGTGAGCCTGACGAATGCGCCGGCCGGCGCCGAATACTCGATGCCGTTCCTCGCACCGGACGCGAGCGCCGTGTACTACGCGACCGGCACCGGCTCGAACATGGGGCTGATGAAGCGCACGATCGCCACCGGCGCGACCGCCGTGTTCGATCGTCCGGCCGGGCTGCAGACCTACTACCCGACCGTGCGTGCGGACGGCATGGTGTACTACGCGCGTTGGAAGGACAGCGGCGGGGCCGACCAGATCTATGCGAAGACGGCCGACCCGGCCTCGACGCCGAGCGCGCTGGCGCTCAACGACTGCATGAGCAACAACTCGGACCCGGCGCCGGTCAGTGGTACGAATTACCTGTTTTTCTCGTCGACGACGGAGGGTGGTTATCAGCTCTATGTCGGCGACGTGACGACCGGTCAGCGCTGGAGCCTGTCGCAGTTCGGCGTGAATGCCGACGCGACGAAGGCGAAGCTCGGCGCGAATTACTACGGCGGTCCTGCCGCAGCTCGTACGCTGCTGTCACAGGGGCGGCCGGCCGCCGCGTCGGCGAGCTACAACGCGTCGCTCACGCCGGACAAAGCGTTCGACGGCAACACGACGAGCACGCGCTGGGATTCGCCGGAAGGCGCGGGCGTCGATCCGCAATGGATCTCGGTCGATCTCGGTGCGACGAAGACCATCAGCAGCATCGATCTGTACTGGGACGCAGGCGCGCTCGTCTACCAGATCCAGACGTCGAACGACAACGTTAACTGGACGACGATCTACTCGACGAGCAACGGCGTGTCGTACAGCCATGTGACGTTGCCGAACCTGAACGGGCACGGGCGCTACGTGCGGACGCTCGGCACGAAGCGGGCGACGCAGTGGGGGTATTCGCTCTATGAAATGCAGGTGTGGGGATCGTAAGCGCAAACGGAAAGCGGCCTTCGAGGCCGCTTTTTTGCATCAGGTACTGCCTGCCTCACGCATGCAGCACACGCGCCGGAAACGCCGGCCCCGCACTCGCCGCACCCTGCGCGAGCGGCGCGACCTGCTTGCGGCGCTCGCGCGTCGGCGCGACGCCGAACGCATCGCGATAGCTCTTGCTGAAGTGGCATGCCGACTGGAAGCCGCATGCCATCGTGATATGCATGATCGACATGTCGGTCTGCAGCAGCAGCTCGCGCGCACGACGCAGCCGCAGCGTCAGGTAGTAGTGCGTCGGCGTCATCCCGAGATGCTCGCGGAACAGGCGCTGCAATTGCCGCTGCGACATGTTCGCGAGTCGCGCGAGTTCCTCGCGCGACAGCGGTTCCTCGATGTTGTTCTCCATCAGCGAGATCACTTCGAACAGCGACTTGTTCGCCGAGCCGAGGCGAGCAACCAGCGGCATGCGCTGCTGCGCGCTCGTGTCGCGCACGTGTTCGACGATGAACTGCTCGGCGATCTGCGTGACGCGCGCGGTGCCGACGCGCGCGGCGATCAGGTTCAGCATCATGTCGAGCGGTGCGACGCCGCCCGTGCACGTGATGCGGTCGCGATCGATCACGAACAGTTCCTTCAGGAAGCGCGTGTCCGGAAACTCTTCCTTCAGCGCCGACATGTTTTCCCAGTGGATCGCGCACGCGTAGCCCGCGAGCAGCCCAGATTTCGCAAGTGCATAGGTGCCCGTGCACAGGCTGCCGAGCGGGATGCCCGAGCGCGCGAAGCGGCGCAGGGTCGACAAATGGGCGGGCGTGGTCGCGCGCTGCACGTCGACGCCGCCGCACACGAACACGATGTCGGGTTGCCCCGCGCATTCGGCCGGGCCCGTGTCGACCGTGAGGCCGTTGCTCGCCGTGACCGGGCCGCCGTCCGGGCTGATCACCGACCAGCGGTAGAGCGGCTGGCCGCTCAGATAGTTCGCCATCCGAAGCACCTCGATCGCATTGGTGAACGCGATCATCGTGAAGTTCGGTAACGGCATGAACGCGAAGTGGGACAGCGACGCTGTGCGGTCGGGCGACATGGGGAGCGTTCCTTGAATCTCTAATAGCTTTTGGCCCGGGGCACGGATCGGGCTGCGGTATTGTGTGAGCGAGTGCAACAAGCGTGCCATACGGCTAAACCCTAGCTCCATACGTTGTCTGGGCATCGCGCCGTTGTTGCACTGCACCGTATCCGGGAGACGCCGCACGCGAACGTGCGGCAAACGCACTGCCGGTGTGCGTGTCCATAGGTGAATCAACGACACCGTTTGGGGCAGTCGCCCCGAAAAGCACGACCGGTCACTTGTACAAAACGGACGTGCATGGCGGAAAAGGCAAAGAACGCGTCTAAATTCATCAATCCGCCGAAAATCCGAACGACAAGAATAGAGCCGTCGGCAGCCTTGCACTGGAAGCGTGGGAAACCCAGGCACGGCGGGCCTTGAGCTTCGGTTGCAGCCCTTTATTCTTCGTCACGGACGCACTATGTCGAACACCCAGCCTTTCTTCTCGCAGCCCCTTGCCGAGCGCGACGCGCCGGTGCGCAGCGCCATCCTGAAGGAACTCGAGCGTCAGCAGTCGCAGGTCGAGCTGATCGCGTCGGAAAACATCGTGTCGCGCGCCGTGCTCGAGGCGCAGGGCTCGGTGCTGACCAACAAGTACGCGGAAGGCTATCCCGGCAAGCGCTACTACGGCGGCTGCGAATTCGCCGATGAAGTCGAGGCGCTCGCGATCGACCGCGTGAAGCAGATCTTCAACGCCGGCTATGCGAACGTGCAGCCGCACTCGGGCGCGCAGGCGAACGGCTCGGTGATGCTCGCGCTGGCGAAGCCGGGCGACACGGTGCTCGGCATGTCGCTGGATGCCGGCGGCCACCTGACGCACGGCGCGAAGCCGGCGCTGTCGGGCAAGTGGTTCAATGCCGTGCAGTACGGCGTGAACCGCGATACGCTGCGCATCGACTACGACCAGGTCGAGGCCCTTGCCCACGAGCACAAGCCGAACCTCATCATCGCCGGCTTCTCGGCGTACCCGCGCGCGCTCGACTTCGCACGCTTTCGCGCGATCGCCGACAGCGTCGGCGCGAAGCTGATGGTCGACATGGCGCACATCGCTGGCGTGATCGCCGCGGGCCGCCACGCGAACCCGGTCGAGCACGCGCACGTCGTCACGTCGACCACCCACAAGACGCTGCGCGGCCCGCGCGGCGGCTTCGTGCTGACCAACGACGAGGAAATCGCGAAGAAGATCAACTCGGCCGTGTTCCCCGGCCTGCAGGGCGGCCCGCTGATGCACGTGATCGCCGGCAAGGCGGTCGCGTTCGGCGAAGTGCTGCACGCGGACTTCAAGACCTACATCGACAACGTGCTCGCGAACGCACAGGCGCTCGGCGAAGTGCTGAAGGCCGGCGGCGTCGATCTCGTCACGGGCGGCACCGACAACCACCTGCTGCTGGTCGACCTGCGCCCGAAGGGCCTGAAGGGCGCGCCGGTCGAGCAGGCGCTGGAACGCGCGGGCATCACCTGCAACAAGAACGGCATCCCGTTCGACACCGAGAAGCCGACCGTCACGTCGGGCATCCGCCTCGGCACGCCGGCCGGCACGACGCGCGGCTTCGGCGTCGCGGAGTTCCGTGAAGTCGGCCGCCTGATCCTCGAAGTATTCGACGCGCTGCGGGCGAACCCGGAAGGCGACCCCGCAACCGAACAGCGCGTGCGTCGCGAGATCTTCGCGCTCTGCGAGCGCTTCCCGATCTATTGATCGACCCCACAAGAACAGTCACACGAGCGAGAGCAGATATGAGCACGCTGCATCAGGACAGCATCATCATCGACGGACTGAACATCTCCAAGTTCGAGAAGCCGGTGTTCGAGGACATGCGAAAGGGCGGTATCACGGCCGCGAACTGCACGGTGTCGGTGTGGGAGAACTTCACCAAGACCGTCGACAACATCGGCGTGATGAAGAAGAAGATCCGCGACAACGGCGAGCTGCTGACGCTCGTGCGCACGACGGACGACATCTTCCGCGCGAAGAAGGAAGGCAAGACGGGGATCATCCTCGGCTTCCAGAACGCGCATGCGTTCGAGGACAACCTCGGCTACATCGAAGCGTTCGCCGACATGGGCGTGCGCGTCGTGCAGCTTTGCTACAACACGCAGAACCTGGTCGGCACCGGCTGCTACGAACGCGATGGCGGGCTGTCGGACTTCGGCCGCGAAGTGATCACCGAGATGAACCGCGTCGGCATCATGGTCGACCTGTCGCATGTGGGCGGCAACACGTCGTCGGAAGCGATCGCGTTCTCGAAGAAGCCGGTGTGCTACTCGCACTGCCTGCCGTCGGGTCTGAAGGAACATCCGCGCAACAAGAGCGACGCGCAGCTGAAGGAGATCGCCGATGCGGGCGGCTTCGTCGGCGTGACGATGTTCGCGCCGTTCCTGAAGCGCGGCATCGAAGCGAACATCGACGACTACATCGAGGCGATCGACTACGTGGTGAACCTGATCGGCGAAGACGCGGTCGGCATCGGCACGGACTTCACGCAGGATTTCGCGAAGGAATTCTTCGACATGCTGACGCATGACAAGGGCCGCTATCGCCAGCTGACGAACTTCGGCAAGGTGATCAACCCGGACGGCATCCGCACGATCGGCGAATTCCCGAACCTGACCGCGGCGATGGAACGCCACGGCTGGAGCGAGTCGCGCATCCGCAAGATCATGGGCGAGAACTGGGTGCGCGTGTTCAAGGACGTGTGGGGCGCGTAAGCCCTCGCCGAGCCGAACCGCTCCCTTCGTTTCAACATAAAAAATCGGGACGTGCCCGCGCAAGCAGCGTGGGCGCGCGGACGATGTCGCGCCGGCGCACCGAGCCGCGCGGCCAATTTCCTCACGGAGTCACCACGATGCAACCGCAACTGCCGATCAACGTCGATCCCGATACCGGCGTCTGGACCACCGACGCGCTGCCGATGCTGTACGTGCCGCGCCACTTCTTCACGAACAACCACGTCGCCGTCGAGGAAGCGCTCGGCGTCGAAGCGTATGCCGAGATCCTCTACAAGGCCGGCTACAAATCCGCCTACCACTGGTGCGACAAGGAAGCGAAGCAGCACGGCATCACCGGCATGGCCGTGTTCGAGCACTACCTGAAGCGCCTGTCGCAACGCGGCTGGGGCCTGTTCTCGATCATCGAGGCCGATCCGGCGAGCGCACGCGCGAAGATCGAGCTGCGCCACTCGTCGTTCGTGCTCCAGCAGCCGGGCAAGGAAGGCAAGCTCTGCTACATGTTCGCGGGCTGGTTTGCGGGCGCGATGGACTGGGTCAACGACACGACGCCGGAAGGCAAGGGCGCGCCGCGTGCGTACTCGAAGGAAGTGCAGTGCGCGGCCGAGCATCACGACCACTGCGTCTTCGAAGTGTCGCCGATCGCGCACTGATGCACTGATGCACTGACGCATTGATTCACTGAAGCAGAACAACACCCGCAACACGAGACATTCGAACGCCAGAGGTCGCCAGCGATGCGTTATCCCCACCTGTTCAAACCCATGCAGCTGAACCAGCTGACGCTGCGCAACCGGATCGTCAGCACCGCGCACGCGGAGGTGTACGCCGAGCCGGGCGGCCTGCCGGGCGACCGCTATATCCGCTACTACGAAGAAAAGGCGAAGGGCGGCGTCGGCCTGGCCATCTGCGGCGGTTCGAGCCCGGTGTCGATCGACAGCCCGCAAGGCTGGTGGAAATCGGTGAACCTGTCGACCGACAAGATCATCGATCCGCTCACGCGCCTGGCCGACACGATGCACAAGCATGGCGCGAAGATCATGATCCAGGCGACGCACATGGGCCGCCGCTCGTCGTTCCACGGCGAGCACTGGCCGCACCTGATGTCGCCGTCGGGCGTGCGCGAACCCGTGCACCGCGGCAACGCGAAGATCATCGAGATCGAGGAGATCCGCCGCATCATCGGCGATTTCGCGGCGGCCGCGAAGCGCGTGAAGGCGGCCGGCATGGACGGCATCGAAATCTCCGCCGCGCACCAGCACCTGATCGACCAGTTCTGGAGCAAGCGTTCGAACCACCGCACCGACGAATGGGGCGGCAGCCTCGAAAACCGCCTGCGCTTCGGCATCGAAGTGCTGACGGCCGTGCGCGAGGCGGTCGGCAAGGATTTCTGCGTCGGCCTGCGCATGTGCGGCGACGAATTCCACGAGGACGGCCTCGATCACGAAGCGCTGAAGGAAATCGCGCAGGCGATGTCGGAGACGGGCCTGATCGACTACCTGAGCGTGGTCGGCTCGGGCGGCGATACGCACAACACGATCGCCAACTGCATGCCGCCGATGGCGTTGCCGCCGGAGCCGTTCGTGCACCTCGCGGCCGGCATCAAGTCGGTCGTGAAGATTCCGGTGATGCACGCGCAGAGCATTCGCGATGCGGGCCAGGCCGAGCGCCTGCTCGCGAACGGCATGATCGACCTGGTCGGCATGACGCGCGCGCAGATCGCCGATCCGCACATGGTGATCAAGATCCGCGACGGCCGCGAAGACGAAATCAAGCAGTGCGTCGGCGCGAACTACTGCATCGACCGTCAGTACAACGGCCTCGACGTGCTGTGCATCCAGAACGCGGCGACGTCGCGCGAAGCGACGATGCCGCACATCATCGAGAAGTCGCGCGGCCCGAAGCGCAAGGTCGTGGTGGTCGGCGCGGGCCCGGCAGGCCTCGAGGCGGCGCGTGTCGCGAAGCTGCGCGGCCACGACGTCGTGCTGTTCGAGAAGAACGCGGAAGTGGGCGGCCAGGTGATGATCGCCGCGAAGGCGCCGCAGCGCGAGCAGATGTCGGGGATCATCCGCTGGTTCGACATGGAAACGAAGCGTCTGGGCGTCGACCGGCGCCTCGGCGTGGCCGCCGACGAGAAGGTGATCATGGCCGAGAAGCCGGACATCGTCGTGCTCGCGACGGGCGGGTCGAGCTTCACGTGGCAGGTGCCGGCGTGGGGCGTGGCCGAAGGTCTCGCCGTCAGCGCGTGGGACATCCTGACCGGCAAGGTCGAGCCGAAGCAGAACGTGCTGCTGTTCGACGGCGTGAGCACCCATGCGGGCGCGGGCGTAGCCGACTTCATGGCGAGCCGCGGCTCGAAGGTCGAGGTCGTCACGCCGGACGTGAAGGTGGCCGACGATTGCGGCGGCACGACGTTCCCGATCTTCTATCGCCGCCTGTACGCGTTCGGCGTGATTCCGACGCCGAACACGATGCTCGATCGCGTCTATGAAGAGAACGGCAAGATGATCGCCGTGCTGCGCAACGAGTACACCGAGGAACTGGAAGAGCGCGCGGTCGACCAGGTGGTGATCGAGAACGGTTCGTCGCCGAACGACGAGCTGTACTGGAAGCTCAAGCCGGAATCGGTGAACCGCGGCCAGATCGATCCGCACACGCTGTTCGCGGCCGAGCCGCAGCCGTGCCTGTCGGAAGAACTCGGCAACGGCCGTTTCCTGCTGTTCCGTGTCGGCGACTGCATCTCGATGCACAACGTCCACGGTGCGATCTACGACTCGCTGCGTCTCGTGAAGGATTTCTAAAAGATGAACCCGTCCTTCCTCATTACCGCCCTGTTGTGGCTGTCGGTGGCGGGGCTCGCGTTCGCGGTCGCGAAGCGCTCGTCCTACTGGCGTCTGGGCCGCGCCACGGCGCCCGGCTCGTTCGGCGTCGCGAACCTGTTCGCGATTCCGAAGCGTTATTTCGTCGACCTGCACCACGTGGTCGCCCGCGATCCGTACATCGCGAAGACCCACGTCGCGACCGCCGGCGGCGCGATCGGCGCGCTCGCGCTGGTGTTCGTCAACTACGGCCTCGCGATCTACTCGCCGTGGCTCGACAAGCTGATCTTCCTCGCGGCGCTCGCGATGCTGGTCGGCGCGGTGTTCGTGTGGCGTCGACGCGCGGCGAAGGACGTGCCGGCGCGCCTGTCGCGCGGCCCGTGGAATACGCTGCCCTGGCTGCTCGGTTCGTTCGCGCTCGGCCTCGTGCTGTTCATGCTGGTGCCGACCGGCGCGATGTCGGGCGCGTTCGCGGTGCTCTGCGCGCTGCTGATCGGCATCGGCGCATTCACGATGACGGTCGGCGCCGCGAAGGGCGGCCCGATGAAGCATGCGATCGCCGGGCTGCTGCATCTCGCGTTCCACCCGCGTCAGGAGCGTTTCGCGGCCACGCGCGAATCGTTCACCGGTAACGGCACGGCCACGCCGCCGACCGCACTGAAGCTGCCGGACATCGAGCATCAGGAGTACGGCGTCGCGAAGCCGGTCGAATTCCGCTGGAACCAGTTGCTGAGCTTCGACGCATGCGTGCAGTGCGGCAAGTGCGAGGCCGCATGCCCCGCGTTCGCGTCGGGCCAGCCGCTGAACCCGAAGAAGCTGATCCAGGATCTCGTCGTCGGGATGGCCGGCGGCTCCGATGCGGCATACGCGGGCAGCCCGTCGCCGGGCATCCCGGTCGGCCAGCATCGCGGCGAACCGAACGGCCCGATCGTGTCGGGCCTGATCGAGGAACAGACGCTGTGGTCGTGCACCACCTGCCGCGCGTGCGTGCAGGAGTGCCCGATGCTGATCGAACACGTCGACGCGATCGTCGACATGCGCCGCAACCGCACGCTCGTGCACGGCACGGTGCCGGGCAAGGGCCAGGAAGTGCTCGCGAACCTGCGCGAGACCGGCACGATGGGCGGCTACGACACGGCCGCGCGCTACGACTGGTCGGTGGACCTGAGCGCGCCGGTCGCGCAGCCGGGCAAGCCGGTCGACGTGCTGTTCGTCGCGGGCGAAGGCGCGTTCGACATGCGTTACCAGCGCACGCTGCGTGCGTTCGTGAAGGTGCTGAACAAGGCCGGTGTCGATTACGCGGTGCTCGGCGCGACCGAAACCGACACGGGCGACGTCGCGCGCCGGCTCGGCGACGAAGCGACGTTCCAGCAGATGGCGAAGCGCCTGATCGGCACGCTCGGCACGCTGTCGTACCGGCAGATCGTGACGGCCGACCCGCACGTGATGCATAGCCTGCGCAACGAATACCGCGCGCTCGGGCTGCGCGTGACGGTCAAGCATCACACGACCTATCTGGCCGAACTGGCCGACAGCGGCAAGATCGCGCCGAAGGCGGTCGAGGCGCTGCAGGAGAAGCGCACCACGTATCACGATCCGTGCTATCTCGGCCGCTACAACGGCGAGACGGAAGCGCCGCGCAAGCTGCTGAAGACGATCGGCATCCAGGTCGTCGAGATGGAGCGCAACGGCATGCGCGGTCGCTGCTGCGGCGGTGGCGGCGGTGCGCCGCTGACCGACATCCCCGGCAAGCAGCGTATTCCGGACATCCGCATCGCCGACGCGCGCATGATCGGCGCGGACGTGGTCGCGGTGGCTTGCCCGAATTGCACGGCCATGCTCGAAGGCGTCGTGGGCCCGCGCCCCGACGTGCTCGACGTCGCCGAACTCGTCGCCGCCTCGCTGGAGTGAATCGATGAATACGATCAAACGAATCGATCCGCGCCGGCCGTTCATCATCACGGCCGCCGGCCTGAAGCGCATCACGCTCGGCGAGGAAGGCAGCGCCGATGCGAACGCCGCGCAATGGTCCGCGCACGGTCATGGCGCCGCGGCCGCGAAGCCGCGCCGCGCGCTGCAGGACCCCAAGCACGTGATGCTGGTGGTCGCCCATGGCGAACGCGGCGCGCTCGACGACCATTCACGACAGGCGATCGCCGCCGCCGCGGTGCTCGCCGATGCGCAGACGGAAGTCGCGCTGCTGGCGTTCGGCGAACTGAAGGATGACGTCGCGGAACTCGGCGTCGACAAGCTGATCGAGCTGGCCGGCTTCGATCGCCGCGCGTTCGATCCCGAAAGCGAACTGCAAGCATTGCAGGCCTGCGTGGCCGCACTCGCACCGAAACACGTGTTCGTGCCGGACAACGCGACGGGCGACGGCGATCTCGGCCGGCGCTACGCGGCGGCCGCCGGCGCCAGCGTCGCGACCCACGTCGTCGAAATCGACGCGAAGCACGTGGGCGCGTATGCGCAGGCGGGGCGTGCGTTCGCGACCCGTGCGCTGCCCGACGTGATCCTGCTCGCGCAGAACGCGGTGGACGCGAAGCTGCCGTTCGTCGGCGCGGGCGAACGCCTGGCCGCCGATTTCATCCGCCCCGCGCATGACGCCGCGCAGCCGTACCGCGATCTCGGCCTCGATGAAATCGACGCAGCCCAGGTCGCGCTCGAGGAGGCCGACTTCATCGTGTCGGCCGGTAACGGCGTGTCCGACATCGGCGCGTTCGAGCGGCTGGCCGGCGTATTCGGCGCGGCGATCGGCGCAAGCCGCGTCGCGGTCGACAACGGCCACTTCACGCGCGACAAGCAGGTCGGCGCGACCGGCAAGACGGTCGAGGCGAGCGTGTACATCGCGTTCGGCATCTCGGGCGCGGTGCAGCATTTGCAGGGGATCAAGGACTGCCGCCACGTGATCGCGGTCAACCTCGACGGCAGCGCGCCGATCGCGAAGCGCGCGAACCTGACGGTGGTCGGCGACGCGCAGGCGACGATCGCCGCGCTGATCGAACAGGTCCAGGCCGCGCGGGCCTCGCGCGGCGAATCGCCGGCCGCGGTCGGTACCCGTGAACCCGAAGGAGTCGCCGCATGAACGCCCCTCGCCCCTTGCAACGCATCGCGGTGCTCGTGTCCGTCGGCCGGCATCCGGTCAGCGGCGTCGCGCGCTACAGCCGCAACGATGCGGCCGCGCTCGAAACCGGCCGCCAGCTCGCCGAGCAGCATCGCGCGACGCTCGACGTGATCCACGCGGGCGACCCCGCGAATTCGGCGCTGGCCGAGTATCTCGCGCTCGGTGCGCGGGAGGTCGAGGTGCTGGCCTGCCGCGACGGCGATGATGCCGTGCACGCGCTCGCCGCGCGTCTCGAAGGCTACGACCTCGTGCTGACCGGCACGCGCGCCGAGGGCGCGTACGACACCGGGATGCTGCCGTACCGCGTCGCCGCGGCACTCGGCTATCCGCTCGTCGGCTCGGCCGTCGACGTGACGGTCGAGGGCGGTCGTGCCGCGGCCCGGCAATTTTTGCCGAAAGGGCTGCGGCGGCGTGTCGACGCGGCGCTCCCGGCCGTCGTCGCCGTCCATCCGCTCGCGGGTGTCGAGCCGCGCTATGCGTATGCGCGGCTGCGCGCCGGCACGATCCGGCCGGCGCTCGCGGCCCCCGGTGCGGACGCCGACGCCACCGCGTGGACGGTCGGCCCGGTCGAGCGTAAACCCGTAAGGCTGGTCGCCGCCGAGAAGCGCTCCGGGCATGCCCGGATGCTGTCCGCGACGACGACCGAAAGCCGCGGCGGCAACGTCGTAAATGAAGGGAGTTCGGTCGAAAAAGCACAAGTGATCCTCGCGTATTTGCGCGAGCATCAGCTCATCGACTACTGATTTTGATGCCTGTCGGCAAGCAACCCAGGGATGCAAGGAATCCGGAGCAAACGATGAAAGTATCGGCAGACATTCGTGCATTGATCGAGCGGCGCAAGGAAGGGCACAGCCTCGACGCACCGTTCTACACGAGCGAGGACATCTTCGCGCTCGACATGGAGGCGATTTTCCGCCAGCACTGGATCCAGGTGGCGATCGAACCGGACATTCCCGAGCCGGGCGATTACGTGACGGTGCAGCTGGGCAACGATTCGATCCTGATCGTGCGCGACGACGACATGGCGATCCGCGCGTTCCACAACGTGTGCCGTCACCGCGGCGCGCGCCTGTGCAACGAAGATAAAGGTTCGGTCGGCAACATCGTGTGCCCGTACCACAGCTGGACCTACAACCTGACGGGCCAGCTGATGTTCGCCGAGCACATGGGCGAGAAATTTGATCGCTGCAAGCACAGCCTGAAGTCGGTGCACGTCGAGAATCTCGCGGGCCTGATCTTCATCTGCCTCGCCGACGAGCCGCCGGTCGATTTCGCGCAGATGCGCGCCGAGATGGAGCCGTACCTGCTGCCGCACGATCTGCCGAACACGAAGATCGCCGCGCAGATCGACATCATCGAGGAAGGCAACTGGAAGCTCACGATGGAGAACAACCGCGAGTGCTATCACTGCGTCGCGAACCATCCGGAGCTCACGATCTCGCTGTACGAATACGGCTTCGGCTACCAGCGTTCCGACGCGAACGCCGAAGGCATGGACGCGTTCGCCGAAACCTGCGTGCGCCGCGGCAAGGAGTGGGCCGAGATGGGCCTGCCGTCCGCCGAAATCGAAAAGCTGCTCGACGTGACGGGTTTCCGCACGCAGCGCCTGCCGCTCGACCGTCACGGCGAATCGCAGACGCTCGATGCGAAGGTCGCGTCGAAGAAGCTGCTCGGCGGCTTCGACAAGGCCGACCTCGGCGGGCTGTCGTTCTGGACGCAGCCGAACTCGTGGCACCACTTCATGAGCGATCACATCGTGACGTTCTCGGTGATTCCGCTGTCGGCCGGCAAGACGCTCGTGCGCACGAAGTGGCTCGTGCACAGGGACGCGAAGGAAGGCATCGACTACGACGTGAAGAACCTCACGGCCGTGTGGAACGCGACCAACGACCAGGATCGCGCGCTCGTCGAATTCTCGCAGCGCGGCGCGAACAGCAGCGCGTACGAGCCGGGCCCGTATTCGCCGTACACGGAAGGCCTCGTCGAAAAATTCTCGGCCTGGTATATCGGCCGGCTCGCCGAAAAAACCGGCGCGTAGTACTGAGCAGCGAACAAGCGGAGCAAGACATGATGCGAGATGCGGCCAATTTCGAGCCGGCGGACAGCCGGGTGACGCACCCGGCGTTCTGGAACGCGCTGCCCGAGCGCTGGACGAGCGACGTCGAGGAAACGCTGGTGTGCTGCCACGTGCGGCAGGAAACCCACGACGTGAAGAGTTTCTTCTTCCGTTCGCCGCAGGGCCGCACGTTCTCGTTCGAGCCCGGGCAGTTCATCACGCTCGAGCTCGACATCGACGGCGAGACGATCAACCGCTGCTACACGATCTCGTCGTCGCCGGCGCGGCCGCACACGATTTCGATCACGGTCAAGCGCGTGCCGGGCGGCAAGGTGTCGAACTGGCTGCACGACAACCTGCAGCCGGGCGCGGCGGTGCGCGTGCTCGGCCCGGCCGGCGAATTCACCTGCGCGCGGCATCCGGCGCGCAAGTACCTGTTCCTGTCGGCCGGCTCGGGCGTCACGCCGCTGATGTCGATGAGCCGCGCGCACCACGATCTCGCGGAGGATCGCGACATCCTGTTCGTGCACAGCGCACGTACGCCTGACGACATCATCTTCGCGCGCGAGCTCGACCTGATCGCGTCGAACCATACGAATTTCCGCACGTCGTTCGTCGTCGAGCGCGTCGGCGCACGTACCAACTGGCCGGGCGTCACGGGCTTCCTGACGCTGCCGCTGCTCAAGCTGATCGCGCCGGATTTCATGGAACGCGAGATCTTCACGTGCGGCCCCGCGCCGTACATGAAGGCCGTGCGCGACCTGCTCGACGAAGCCGGCTTCGATCGCAAGCAGTATCACGAGGAAAGCTTCTCGTTCGAAACGCTCGCGCAGACCGCGAGCGACGAAGTGCTCGCCGAACTCGTGCCGCCGGTCGAAGGCGGTGACGCCGCGACGAAGCAGTACACGGTCAGCTTCGCGAAGAGCAACCGCGAGATTTCGTGCGGCTCGGAGCAGCACGTGCTCGACGCGGCGCGCCAGTCGGGCGTGCGGCTGCCCGCCTCGTGCACGCAGGGCATGTGCGGCACCTGCAAGGTGAAGCTCGTGTCGGGGCAGGTCGAGATGAAGCACAACGGCGGTATCCGCCAGCGCGAGATCGACCAGGGGATGGTGCTGCTGTGCTGCAGCAAGCCGCTGTCGGATCTCGTGATCGACAAGTAGTCGAAGCACGCCATCGGCTGTCCGGGCGCGTCGCGTCCGGACAAGCATCTGTCGGAAAACAACGATACCGCGGATTTGTGGTTGAAGAACCTAGAGAGACAACGCGCACGGTGCGCAGACCAAGGAGATCGACCATGAAACTGTTCGGAAAACTGTTGTGGACCGGCGCCCTGTCGGCAATGGTGGCATTGAGCGCATCGGCACTGGCCGATACGAAGCCGACGCTGAAAATCGGCTACGTCGAAGGCTGGGACGACAGCGTCGCGACGTCGAACGTCGCGGCCCGCGTCATCGAGAAGAAGCTCGGCTACGAGGTGAAGCTCGTGCCGGTCGCCGCCGGGATCATGTGGCAGGGCGTCGCGCGCGGCGATCTCGATGCGACGCTGTCCGCGTGGCTGCCGGTCACGCACGGCTCGTACTGGGACGAGTACAAGGCCAAGGTCGTCGACCTCGGCGCGAATTTCCCCGATGCGAAGATCGGCCTGATCGTACCCGCGTACGTGAAGGCGAAGAGCATCGACGACCTGAATGCGGAGAAGGGCAGCTTCGGCGGCCGGATCGTCGGCATCGATGCGGGCGCCGGCGTGATGCGCAAGACCGACGACGCGATCAAGAGCTACGGGCTGAACTACACGCTGATGCCCAGCTCGGGCAGCGCGATGACGGCCGAGTTGTCGCGTTCGGTCGGCGCGAACAAGCCGGTGATCGTGACCGGCTGGGCGCCGCACTGGATGTTCGCGAAGTGGAAGCTGCGCTTCCTCGAGGATCCGAAGAAGGTGTTCGGCGGCGCCGAGCACGTCGACAGCGTCGTGAATCCGGGCCTCGAAACCAAGGCGAAGCCGGTCGTCGCGTTCCTGAAGAAATTCCAGTGGAAGCCGGGTGAAATCGACAGCGTGATGCTGGCGATCCAGAACGGCTCGAAGCCGGAAGCGGCCGCGGATGCGTGGATTGCGGCGCATGCCGACCGCGTGAATTCGTGGACGGAAGGCGCACAGTAAGCACCTCGATCTACGTCGTACGAACCATCATAAAAATACGCCGGGAATGGCATGCAGGAATCCGAAATAATATGGATGAAATGCGGTCATATCCCGGAATTCTTTTGCGGATTCTGCAAAAAAGCGCGTAAGTTGTTACACTAGCGCCCTTGTGCGGAGTCATCTGCTTTGTATCGGAGCAGCGTAAGCGCCAACGCGCTAACACTGATCGAGAGGAGGAACTGGATGAGTCAGGCAGGACTGCGTGCTAATCGCACCAGTGATGTTGAGGCAACCATCTCACATGATTCGACGGGCCATACGCTGCACCGTGGCCTGACCTGGAAAGACGCTTTTTGGGTGACGAGCGGCGTGCCGGCAGGCGTGCTGTTCACGATCGGCGGCGTATGCGCGACGATCGGCCAGCCCGCGTGGGCGATCTGGATCGCCGCGATCACGATGGGGCTGATTCAAAGCGCGACTTATGCGGAAATATCCGGGCTATTTCCCCATAAATCGGGCGGCGCGTCGGTGTATGGCGCGATTGGCTGGGTGCGTTACAGCAAGCTGATTGCCCCGGTTTCCGTGTGGTGCAACTGGCTCGCGTGGTCGCCGATGCTTGCACTCGGCTGCGGCCTCGCGGCGAGCTACGCGCTCACGAGTCTCTTTCCCGCCAATGCGGCGGTGCTGCACTGGCAGCTCAAGGTTGCGGATCTCGGGTTCATCAAGCCGGGTCTGTCCCTGCGGATCAACGCGACGTTCATCATCGCGACGATTCTGCTTCTCATCACGTTCAAGCTTCAGCACAGCGGTGCGTCGAAGGCTGCACGTACGCAGCGCATTCTCGGCATTGCATCGCTCACGCCGCTGTTGATCGTCGGCATCGTACCGTTCGTCACCGGCGACGTGCCGATGTCGAACCTGCTCCCGCTCTTGCCGCTCGGTCACGACGCGCAGGGCAACCTCACGGCCGCGAGCTTCGGTTCGTGGAACGGGCAGGGCGTGACGATGGCGCTCGGCGCGATGTTCATGGCTGGCTGGGCCTCGTACGGTTTCGAGACGGCCGTCTGCTACACGCGTGAGTTCCGCGATCCACGTCGCGACACCGCGAAGGCGATCTTCTGGTCGGGCGCACTGTGTCTGGTCGTGATGACGCTCGTGCCGATGGCGTTCCAGGGCGCGCTCGGCACGCAGGCGATGCTCGATCCGTCGATCGGCGACGGCACCGGCGTCGCGGCCGCGATGGCGAAGATCGTCGGCGGCGGCGCGTGGGTCGCGAATGCGGTCGTCGTGATGTTGATGCTGTCGATCCTGCTGATCGTGATGACGTCGATGATGGGTTCGTCCCGCACGCTGTACCAGGCATCGGTCGACGGCTGGCTGCCGAAGTACCTGTCGCATGTGAACGAGCATGGCTCGCCCACGCGCGCGATGTGGACCGACCTCGGCTTCAACCTCGTGTTGCTGATGATGTCGGACTACATGACGGTGCTGTCGATCTCGAACGTCTGCTACATGCTGTTCGTATTCCTGAATCTCCAGTCGGGCTGGATCCACCGGATGGATCGCGGCAACTGGGATCGGCCGTTTCGCTGCCCGACCTGGCTGCTCGTCGGCGGCGCGATCTGCGGTTACGCGAACCTCGTCTACGTCGGCGCGGGCGCGAACCTGCAGGGCGAAGGCACGCTGCGCAACGGGCTGATCGCGATGCTGCTGATCGTGCCGGTGTTCCTGTTCCGCCACTACTGGCAAGATCGCGGCCGTTTCCCCGCACAGATGCAGCGGGATATGGAACTGGAAGTGCCGAAGCGCGCGCCATGGCTGAGCCTGATGCCGTATGCGGCGCTGATCGGCGCGGCGTTGACGATCTGGTTGTCGTATTACTTCGCGTGGGTGAAGTGATGCGGTAAGGCGGGCGCGCCGCCGTCGCACGACGACAAAAAGGCCCAGCCGGTTACACGCCGGTTGGGCCTTGTTCGTTTCCGCCGCGTTCGGGTGCGGCCGCCGCCCGCTTACGGAAACACCACCGTCCGGTCGCCGTTCAAAAATACCCGCCGCTCGATGAACGCCTTCACCGCCCGCGCGAGCGTGAGGCTTTCGACGTCGCGCCCCACCGCGAGCAACTGCTCCGGCCGCAGCGCATGATCGACGCGCTCGACGACTTGCTCGATGATCGGGCCTTCGTCGAGATCGTCGGTCACGAAGTGCGCGGTCGCGCCGATCAGCTTCACGCCGCGCGCATGCGCCTGGTGATACGGCTTCGCGCCCTTGAAGCCGGGCAGGAACGAGTGATGGATGTTGATCGCGCGGTTCGCGAGCTTCGCGCTTGTCTCCTGCGACAGCACCTGCATGTAGCGCGCGAGGATCACGAGCTCCGCGCCGCTCGATTCGAAGAAGTCGAGCCATTGCGCTTCCTGCTGCGCCTTGGTGTCGGCCGTGATCGGGAAGTGGCGGAACGACAGCCCGTGCTGCGCGGCGAGCGGCTCGAAATCGGGATGGTTCGACACGATGCCGACGATGTCCATCTTCAGCTCGCCCATGCGCCAGCGGAACAGCAGATCCGCGAGGCAGTGCTCGAGCTTCGACACCATGATCAGCACCTTCGGCCGTGCATTGACGTCGTGGATCGCCCACTGGTTGTCGCCATCGTGGCCGCCGAGTCCGGCCGCGATTGGCGCGAATTCCTGGCGCAGCGCGTCGATCTGCAGCGTTTCATCCGTCGGATGAAAGACGCAGCGCACGAAGAAGCGGTTGCTGAGATCGTCGTCGAACACGTTCAGCGCATCGACGTAGCAGCGATGGCGATCGAGAAAGCCGACGACGGCGGCGACCTGACCGGCCGCGCTCGGGCACGACAGTGTCAGGACGAATTGATCGGGGCGGTGCTCGGCGGTCATGAGACTCCTCGGATGGCAGGGCGCACGGCCGCGCGGCGGCGCACGACAGCGCCGCGCCGCGCGGGTAGCGGGAGGCTCAAGTAAATCAGGACGATTTCGGCGCGGATAGAACCAACGCGCCGTGTGGCTGGTATCGGTGCGCCAGCGGGCGGGAGCGAGGAAGGGGCGCGGAGAAGCGGAACGGACGCGAAGGCGCGTGCTGCGTCAGGCCGCCGCGCACGCGTCGAGCAGCCAGCGCCGGAACACGTGGGTCGCGTCCGGCTCGGGCCGCTGTGGCGGGCGCACCAGGAAGTAGCCGCGCGACGTGACGACGGGCGCATCGACCAGCTTCACGAGCTGGCCGGCCGCGACGAGTTCGTCGACGAGCGGCGCCCAGCCGAGCGCGACGCCTTCGCCGAGCAGCGCCGCATGGATCACGAGCGCATAGCTGTTGAAGGTCACGCCGCGGGTGGCGGCCGGCGATTCGAGCCCGAGCGCTGGCTGTCGTGCAGCAGCGGCAGCGCGAGCAGGTGCTCGGCCCGCGCGACGCCCCGGTGCGCATCGCGGAACGCGGGCGAGCAGACGGGCGTGACGGATTCCGGAAACAGCCGCGCGGCCGTGCACGACGGCCAGTGGCCGTCGCCGAACAGGACCGCGATGTCGCCGTGGTCGCGTTGCGCGTCGTAATCCTGTGACGTGACGACGCGCACGTCGACGTCCGGCATCACGCGTTTCAGCCCGGCCAGGCGCGGCATCAGCCAGTAGGTCGCGAAACCGAAGTCGGTGACGATCGTGAGTGCGCCGTGCTCGCGGCGCGCGCGCAACGTCGCGGTTGCGCCGCGCAGCGTGTCGAGGCTCAGCCGCACGGCTTCGTACAGGCACTGGCCGTCGGCCGTCAGCGTGACGCCGCGCGGGCTGCGTTCGAACAGCGGCACGCCGAGTTCGGCTTCGAGCTGGAACACCTGCTGGCTCACGGCCGGCTGCGTCGAGCCGAGCTCGCGCGCGGCGGCCGTGAAGCTCGCCAGCCGGGCAGCCGATTCGAACGCGCGCAGCGCCTGCATCGACGGTAACGGTTCGGGTTTCGACATAAGTCCCTCTAATGGCCCCATAAGGGCCGGACGCCTACCCGCGTGAATTCGGGCGGGCGATAGTGCAGCGGACGGTACGGCACATGCGCTTCGCGCGCCGCCGCGCAATGCATTCGGCAATTCTAGCCAGCGCGGCCCCTGCGCGCGGCAGTTTCTGCGGACCGCCTCCGTCATGCCGGACGTCTCGCTGCCAAGGCGGCGCGTCGTTCCATTCGAACACCGCTTTCCCCACGATCGCCGATGACGAACCCGAAACCCAACATCCTGATCCTGATGGCCGACCAGCTCACGCCGTTCGCGCTGCCGGCCTACGGCAACCGCGTCGCCCGTACGCCGACGCTCGACCGGCTCGCCGCCGAGGGCGTGGTGTTCGACGCCGCGTACTGCGCGAGCCCGCTGTGCGCGCCGTCGCGCTTCTCGCTGCTGACCGGCAAGCTGCCGTCGGGGATCGGCGCCTACGATAACGCCGCCGAATTGCCGGCGCAAACGCTGACGTTCGCACACTACCTGCGCGCGGGCGGCTACCGGACGATGCTGTCCGGCAAGATGCATTTCTGCGGGCCCGACCAGTTGCACGGCTTCGAGGAGCGCCTCACGACCGACATCTATCCGGCCGATTTCGGCTGGGTGCCGGACTGGGACCAGCCGACCGAGCGGCCGAGCTGGTATCACAACATGAGCTCGGTGCTCGATGCCGGCCCGTGCGTGCGCACGAACCAGCTCGACTTCGACGACGAAGTGACGTTCGCCGCGAAACAGAAGCTGTACGACGTCGCGCGCGAGCGTGCGGCCGGGCACGATGCGCGGCCGTTCTGCATGGTCGTGTCGCTGACCCATCCGCACGACCCGTATGCGATCACGCGCGAATACTGGGATCTGTACCGCGACGAAGACATCGACATGCCGGCCGTGCGGCTCGATGCGGCCGAAAGCGATCCGCATTCGCAGCGGCTGCGCTTCGTCTGCGAGAACGACCGCACGCCGCCGACCGACGCGCAGATCCGCGCCGCCCGCCGCGCGTATTACGGCGCGACGTCCTACGTCGACACGCAGTTCGGCAGCGTGCTGGCCGCGCTCGAGCAATGCGGGTTCGCCGACGACACGATCGTGATCGTCACGTCCGACCACGGCGACATGCTGGGCGAACGCGGGCTCTGGTACAAGATGACGTTCTTCGAAGGCGGCTGCCGCGTGCCGCTGATCGTGCATGCGCCGGGCCGCTTCGGCGCCGCGCGGGTGCGCGGGCCCGTGTCGCACGTCGACCTGCTGCCGACGCTCGTCGAGCTGGCCGGCGCCACGCCCGCCGGCGGCTGGCCGGACCCGGTCGATGGCGCGAGCCTCGTGCCGCACCTGCACGGCACGCCCGCGCACGATGTCGCGCTCGGCGAATACCTCGCGGAAGGCGCGCTTGCGCCGGTCGTGATGATCCGGCGCGGCGACTGGAAATACGTGCATTGCCCGGCCGATCCCGACCAGCTCTACAACCTGTCGGACGACCCGCGCGAGTTGACGAACCTGGCCGGGCAGCCGGAAGCCGCCGACGTGCTCGCCGCGTTCCGCGCGGAGGCCGCGCAGCGCTGGAACCTGCCCGAACTGGACCGGCAGGTGCGCGCGAGCCAGCGGCGCCGACGCTTCCATTACGCGGCGACGACCCAGGGCCGCATCCACGCGTGGGACTGGCAGCCGTTCACCGACGCGAGCCAGCGCTACATGCGCAATCACATCGAACTCGACACGCTCGAGGCGATGGCGCGTTTTCCGCGCGTCGGGCGCTGAGCGTCCGACGGTGCGAACATTCATGAACGACGGAGGAAGCGGACGATGAAACGGCAATGCAATGCAGCAATCCGAAGGATCGGCGCGGCGCTTGCCGCCGCCGCGTGCGTGGCGGCGCAGCCGGCGCATGCCGCCGATCCGCAGACGTGCGACGCCGTGAAGATGGCGGCGCCCGGCTGGACCGACATCGACGCGACGAACGCGATGGCGGGCGTCGTGCTGAAGGCGCTCGGCTACCGGCAGGACGTGGCGAACCTGTCGGTGCCGATCACGTACCAGGGGTTGAAGAAAGGGCAGGTCGACGTGTTCCTCGGCAACTGGATGCCCGCGCAGGCGCCGCTCGTGAAGCCGTTCGTCGACGAGAAATCGATCGACGTGCTGCATGCGAACCTGAGTGGTGCGAAATTCACGCTCGCGGTGCCCGACTACGTGGCCGCGGCCGGCGTGCACACGTTCGCCGATCTCGCGCGCTACGCGGACCGCTTCGGCGGCAAGATCTACGGGATCGAGCCCGGCGCGCCCGCGAACCAGAACATCAAGCGGATGCTGTCCGACCACGTACTGGGGGCCGCGAACTGGTCGCTCGTCGAATCGAGCGAGACGGGCATGCTCACGCAGGTCGAGCGCGCGGTGCGCGACAAGCGCTGGATCGTGTTTCTCGCGTGGGAGCCGCATCTGATGAACACGAAGTTTCATCTGACGTATCTGTCGGGCGGGGATGCGTACTTCGGCCCGAACTACGGCGGCGCGACGGTCAACACGGTCGCGCGTGCCGGGTTCGCCGGCCAGTGCACGAATCTCGCGCGGCTGTTCCGGCAGATGACGTTCTCCGTCGACGTCGAGAACCGGATGATCGCCGACATGCTCGACAACAAGATCTCGCCCGCGCTCGCGGCGCAACATGCGCTGAAGGCCGAGCCGGCGCTGGTCGCCGGCTGGCTCGACGGCGTGACGACGGCGGCCGGCGCACCGGGCCTGCCGGCCGTGCGCGCGGCCCTCGACGGCCGTTGATTCCCTCCCTCCGGGCGGCCGATGTTTACCGTGCCGCCCGTCTACGTGTTTTCCCGATCCGTCGCATGGCGACCATTTAGTGTCGCCTTCAGACGGGTGACCTGAAATATGGGTTTGTATTTTTCGCCAATGGCTGCGTTATTGCGGAAAACGAAATACCGAAGCCAGCGGGGCGGTCTGAATTCGAATCCACCGGCGCATCGCGGCACGCGTCGGGACGAGATTCTATCCATCGAACGGTTCAGGGAGGGTGGTCGATAATGAAGCATACGAAAGTTGCCGTAGCCGCCGCGCTTGCATGCGCGGCCTGTATTCCCGCCGTCGGACATGCGCAAAGCAGCGTGACGCTGTACGGGATTCTCGACGCGGGTATCACGTACGTGAACAACACGGGCGGTTCGCACGTGGTCAAGTTCGACGACGGCGTCGCCTACGGGAACCGCTTCGGCCTCAAGGGCACCGAAGACCTGGGCGGCGGCCTGAAGGCCGTGTTCACGCTCGAGAGCGGCTTCCGTCTCGGCAACGGGCAACTCGGCTTCGGCGGCGCGGAATTCGGCCGGCAGGCGTATGTCGGGCTGCAGAACGACTGGGGCACGCTGTCGTTCGGCAACCAGCTCGACATCACGAACGAACTCGTATCGATCTACAACATCTCGGCGTGGGGCAGCGGCTATGCGATCCACCAGGGCGACTTCGACCGCTTCAACGGCGACCGCCTGCCGAACTCGGTGAAGTTCCTGTCGAACGACCTGAACGGCTTCAAGTTCGGCGCGATGTACTCGTTCGGCAACGTCGCGGGCAATTTCCACCGCGACAGCGCATGGAGCGCGGGCGCGAGCTTCACGAAGGGCGACTTCTCGATCGGCGCCGCGTACACGCGCCTGAACAACCCGCACGGCATCTACGCGTTCGACCCGTACGCGATGATCGGCACGCACACGTTCCTCGGCCAGCAGACGGTCACCGTCGATCCGGCGACCGGCGCGCGCACCGACCTGTTCGCGAACACGCCGATGGACGTCGACAGCCAGGGCACGTTCGGCATCGGCACGAGCTACACGATCGGCAAGCTGACGCTCGACGCCAACTACTCGTACACGACGATCAAGGGCTTCGGCCAGTCGTCGCACATGCAGGTGTACGAAGGCGGCGGCCTGTACCAGTTCACGCCGGCGCTGAGTTTCATCGCGGGCTACCAGCACACGCGCTTCGAAGGCCATCACTGGAACCAGGGCACGGCGGGCCTGCATTACCTGCTGTCGAAGCGTACCGACATCTACATCTCCGGCGATTACCTGCGCGCGTCGCAGGGCGTCGATGCGGTGGTCGGCTACAGCTTCACGCCGTCGACGACGCAGACGCAGGCCGACGTGCGGATCGGGATGCGGCATTCGTTCTGAGCGGAGTGGCGGGATGGTGTGACGTCTTCAGCGAGGTCTCTCTTTGGCGCGAACCGCGGTTCGCGCTTTTTTTTGTGATGGCGCTCGGGGCCGGCGGTCGGCCGGTTTTCGGCGGTTGGCATATCATCGCGATTTGGCCGCGTCCGCACCGTTGCCGCACGCACTCGCGTGCGTCGTTGTTTTCCCGAACGGCTGCGGTGCGCACCGCCGACCGCCGAGAACCCGATGACCACCCCCGTGCCCGATTCCAGTCCGTTATCCCCGTTACCCGCCAACCTGTTTCGCCACGCGCCGTTCCAGCGTTTCTGGGGCGCGCGCGTGATGTCGTCGCTGGCCTTTCAGATCCTGTCGGTCGCGATCGGCTGGTACGTGTATGCGCTCACGCACAGCGCGTTCGCACTCGGTCTCGTCGGCCTCGCGCAGTTCGTGCCGATGTTCGCGCTGACGCTCGTCGTCGGGCAGGTGGCCGACCGCTACGACCGCCGGCGCATCGCGACGATCTGCCAGAGCGTCGAGGCACTGGCCGCCGGCGTGTTCCTGCTCGGCGCGGTGCAAGGGTGGCTGGCCGCGCCGGCCGTGTATGCGCTCGCGGCGATCGTCGGCACGGCGCGTGCGTTCGAGTCGCCGTCGGTGTCGTCGCTGTTGCCGGCCGTCGTGCCGCGCACCGACCTGCCGCGCGCGACCGCGCTGTCGACGTCGGCGAACCAGGCCGCGCAAATCCTCGGGCCCGCGTTCGGCGGCTTGCTCTATGGTGTCGGCGCACCCGTCGCGTTCGGCACGAGCGTCGCGGCATTCGCGGTCGCGGCGATGCTGAGCGGCACGATTCCGCTGCGCAGCGCGCCGCCCGCCCGCGAGCCGGTCACGCTGCGCTCGGTGTTCTCGGGCATCGCGTTCATCCGGCGCGAGCCGGCGATTCTCGGCGCGCTGTCGCTCGACCTGTTCGCGGTGCTGTTCGGCGGCGCGACCGCGCTGCTGCCGATCTATGCGCGCGACATCCTTCAGGTCGGCCCGTGGGGGCTCGGGGCGCTGCGCGCGGCGCCGGCGGTCGGCGCACTCGCGGGCACGCTGTGGCTCACGCGTTTTCCGTTGAAGGGGCGGCCGGGCCGCGCGATGTTCGGCGGCGTGATCGCGTTCGGCATCGCGACGATCGTGTTCGGGTTGTCGCGGCACTTCGCGTTGTCGCTCGTGGCATTGGCCGCGCTCGGCGCATCGGACGTGATCAGCGTCGTGGTGCGCCTGTCGCTCGTGCAACTGCGCACGCCCGACGACATGCTCGGCCGCGTGAGCGCGGTCAACTCGCTGTTCATCGGCACGTCGAACCAGCTCGGCGAATTCGAATCGGGCGTGACGGCTGCGTGGTGGGGCGCGCCGGCCGCGATCGTCGTCGGCGGCGCGGCGACGGTCGCCGTCGCGCTGGCGTGGATGCGGCTCTTTCCGCAGCTCACGAACATGAAGTCGCTCGAACGCGACGCGTGACGCGCATCACACGTCACGCGTCCTGCGTCACGCGCACGGCGGTGCCGTAGCAGATGACTTCGGTCACGCCCGAGCCGATCTCGGTCGAGTCGTAGCGCATCGCGACGATCGCATTCGCACCGAGCTTGCGCGCATCGGCGAGCATCTTGTCGAACGCCTGCTCGCGCGCCTTCTCGCACAGCGACGTATAGAGCGTGATGTTGCCGCCGAAGATCGTCTGCAGCGACGCGCCGAACGAGCCGACGATCGAGCGCGAGCGCACGACGATGCCCTGTGCGACGCCGAGCGAGTGAACGGTCGTATGGCCGGGCAGGTCGAACGCGGTCGTGACGCGGGCGGGCGACAGGTCGTCGATGGAGCGAGTGGGTTCGGTCATGATGGGCAAGCGTGTAGCGAGTGGTCGAACGACGATTCTAGCCGGCCGGAGACAACGTATTCGAACGGGCGCACCCGTGCGGGTGAACGCCCGTTTCGTCGCCGAACGCGACAATCGCTCGATGAAGAGCGCTCAGTGCTTGACCGTCGCGCCGGCAATGCCGCCGAGATCGACCGCATAGGCCAGCGCCAGCTTGCCGAACTTCAGTGCATGGTTGGCCTGTCGATCCGAGTTCTCCAGCGTGTCGTTCACCGTGTGGATGTACGGGCTGTCGTTCTGGTCGGCCTCGAACGGGAACGATGCCGGATACCCCTGCGCATTCCACGACGCGTGGTCCGAGCACGCATACCCGCACTGCGACGTGCCGATCGCAAGCTCCGGCAGGTAGGTCGCAGCCAGATTCTTCACGTAGGTGTTCTGCGCCGCGCTCGTGTAGTCGGTGATCAGGTAGATATCCTTCGGATCGCCCTTGTAGTTCGTCATGTCGAGCTGCAGCACGCCGACCACGTTCGCATTCTGCGCGCGGAACTGCTTCGCGATCGCCTTCGAACCCAGCAGGCCGGCTTCCTCGGCCGCATACCCGACGAACTTGATGGTCCGTTTCGGCCGGTAGTCGTTCGCGAGCAGCACGCGCAGCGCCTCGGTGAGGCTGGCGATGCCCGACGCATCGTCGTCGGCGCCGGGCGAGCGCGTGTTCTCCGTCGTGCGGCCGACGGTCGAATCGAGGTGGCCGCCGAGCACGACGGTGCCCGCGGCCGGATCGCTGCCGCGGATCGTCAGGACCACGGATTTCTGCGGAAAACCCGTATGTGCGAACTGTTCGACGGCGATGTCGGCACGCGAACCCGCCAGCTGCTTCCATTGCAGTGCGAGCCAGTCGGATGCGGCGACGCCGTGCGACGTCGTGTAGTAGCGGTTCGTGAAACCGGACAGCGACGTGATCGTACCGACGATGTTGCTGGCCTGCAGTTGCTGGACCCACGTGCCGATCTGCGGCACGTTCGACACCGTATACGCGGGGGCGGCGGCCTGTTTCGCGAGCGTCGCCGGCAACGGTTGCAGCGCCTGCCGCGCGTCGTCGAACGAATCGTGAACGACGTAGCCGGGCCCGTGGCCGCGCGTGTGGTGGACCGCGTGGGCCAGCTCGCCGAGCCGGGTATCGTCGATCTCGACGACGTGAACGGTTTCGCGGCGCGCGGCGCCGTCGGCCGCCTTGCCGGCATCGACGCTCGTGCTGTATTGCGCGGTTGCGGTCGCATCGATGCGTTGAAGCTGGCGGAACGCGGTGTCGCCGAGCGTGATCCAGACGGGCGTCGCGTGCGCGGCGGCGGTCAGCAGCATGCCGCCCAGCGCGGCGCTCAGGCGGGTCGGTTTCAGAGTAGGCATGTTCGATCTCATGGGGATGGCGATGTCGGAGAAGGGAGCGCGCCGCAGGTCGTGTGACGCGCTCCCGCCTGCTGCGGCATTACGACTTCTGCGGAACGGTCACGCCGTACGTGCAGCTCTTGTTGTACGCGTTGCCGATCGCGGTGAGCTGCGCGCTGCTGTAGCCGAGCGCGGAGGCGGCTGTCAGCACGGCCTGGGCGGCCGCCTTCTGGTTGGTCGAGCTGTTGGTCATCGACAGCCCCTTCAGGAACGCCTTGTCCATCGCCTGCGCGCCGATCGCATCGCGCGCGACGAGGTTGCACGACGCCCAGTACTGGCCGGCCGTGTGGATCTCCGCGCCGCGGGCCTGCGCATAGGTGCGCCCGACGTTCCAGTTGGTCACGCGGCCGCCCCAGAACTCGTTGTGACCGTCCCAGTTGTAGACCCAGTGATACTGCGCGTCGGACGGGCTCCACTGGTTGAAGTCGCGGCTGTACGCGGCGGCGAGATAGTCGCCGGTGCCTTCCGACAAGCCTTCCTGTTGCGACAGGCCGCCGTTGGTGATCCAGTCATGGATACCGTGGCCGAGCTCGTGGATCACGACGTCCGCGTCTTCCGCGTCGTCGACGCCGCCTTGCCCGAAGGTCAGCCGGCCGCTGCTCGACGAATACGAC
The DNA here is from genome assembly GCF_016759955.1 of Burkholderia sp. KCJ3K979. Classification (NCBI taxonomy): domain Bacteria; kingdom Pseudomonadati; phylum Pseudomonadota; class Betaproteobacteria; order Burkholderiales; family Burkholderiaceae; genus Burkholderia; species Burkholderia sp. KCJ3K979. The sequence continues at coordinate 32,989 of NZ_JACFYV010000006.1, read as the reverse complement.
GAGTTGTCGTCGCCCGATTCGCCGTGCGGGTCGTACTGCACGCCGCCCGTGTACTGGTACGGCAGCGCCTTGATGCCGAGTGTCTGGTTCACGTACCGCAGGAACGTGTCGATGTGGTAGTACACGTTCACGGCCTCGAAATACAGGTTGCCGCGCGTGAATTCGAACGCGGGCGTGGACTGCGACGGGCACGCCTTGTCGAGCGGCGCATCGAAATCGACGCATGCCGCGTACGGGCCCGTCAGCGTGTAGCGCGTGCCAGATTGCGCGAGCTCCTTCAGCGTCACGCGCACGCGTGCGGCCGTGAGTTGCGTCGAATCGGCGTCGCTGCTGTCCTTGTAGCCGGTGCTGCCGTAGCTGCTCTTCGTCGGCGACAGCGGATCGGGGCGGAACACGAAGCCGGTGCCGTCGGTCGCGTAGAACGCCTTGTCCTCGGCGCGCAGCACTTCGCCGCTGCCCGAATCGATCAGCAGTTCCCAATCGCCCTTCGGGCCGTCCTGCGGGCGGCCGCGCACCTTCCACGCGGTATGCGTGCCGGCCTTGTCGACGAACGCGACGAGTTGCGCATCGAGATGCGTGAAGCCGCTCACGCCGAGATACGCGCGGGCGCGGTCGAGCGCCTGCTGCTGGTCGACGGCCTGCGACTTGCGCGTCGTCGCGACCACGCCGCCGATCGTGTTGCTCGCGACGTACAGGATGCGGCCGTCCTTCGCGACGGTCACCGCGATGTCGCTGCCGTACACGGGTAGCCCGGCAGCCTGCTGCTGCAGGCGCACGACGGTGAAGTCGGCATCGTTGCGTTCCGACGTGACGACGAGGCTCGCGAGCGCCGCCGCGTCGAGGCCGAGCTGCGCCGCTTGCGACGCGACGAAGTCGCGAGCGGTGGCGGCGGGCGTCGCGGCGGCTTTCTTGACGCGCCAGGCCGGGTTGTACAGCGTGACGGCGACGCCGTCCGCGCGGAATTGCCCGACGGCCGTATCGGCTTTCGCGGCCGGCGGCGCGACGCCGCGCGTCAGGCTTTCGCGCAGGCTGGCGGCCTGCGGATTCGACACTTTCGTATCGGCCAGGGTGCCGCCGACGATGCCGAAACCGAGCGCGAGACTCAGGGCGAGCGGCAATGCTTTGCGTGATGTCTGCATACGTGATCCTCATCTCAACGGTTGGACACGCCCGCGCGCTCGTGGCGAGCAGGCACGACACGGCCCGCGCGCCGGTTCGATGGAACCGGTGCGGCGAAGCGGTGTGGGGAGTATCGACTGACTAAGGAGGACTAAATGTCAGGTCGAAAAGAAGCGGGCAGGCAAAGAGGGAGACGCGCGTGAAGGGATGCGAACGGCAGGCAGGTGCGGTGACGGCGAAGCGAGCATCGTCATGTCATACCCCTCGGATCGATATTGGATATCGGTGGGCAGCCTGCGTGGCGCGACGTGCGCCGAGATGCAGCAGGCGTGTCGTTAGGCTGCCTATCTAACTTTGTTTGATATGTTACAGAATATTTTCATCGACATTCCAAATTATTTTCGACGACCGCTTCGGTTGGTCGATCAATTGCCGGCATTGTTCAGCGAGCGGCGGGAAACGCTGCCGGAACGTGCAATACCGCGTCGGATTGTGATCAAAAGCCGTGACGATCAGCGTGTCGCACGCCGGTCGCTGCGCGGGCTCATCCCGAATCGTGCGCGATAGGTACGGGAGAAATGCGACGGCGATTCGAAGCCGCACGCGACGCACACCGACGTGATGCTCATGTCGGTCTGCTGCAGCAGCTCGCGTGCGCGATCGAGGCGCAGGTTCAGGTAGAAGCGCGTCGGCGTGTCGTTCAGCGTCGCGCTGAACAGTCGTTCGAGCTGGCGCCGCGTGATCGACACTTCCTGCGCGAGCGCGTCCGAGCCGAGCGGGTTCTCCATGTGCCGCTGCATCGTGCCGATCACCTGGATCAGCTTGCGGTTGTGCACGCCGTAGCGCGCGGCGATCTCGAGCCGCTGGCTGTCCGAGCGCTGCCGGATGCGGCTGACGACGAACTGCTCGGAGATCGCCGCCGCGAGATCGGCGCCGTGCCGGCGGCCGATCAGGTCGAGCATCATGTCGATCGACGCGGTGCCGCCCGCGCACGTGATGCGCCGGTCGTCGATCTCGAACAGCTCCTGCGTCGCGTTCAGGCCGGGATAGCGCTCGCGGAACGCGGCCAGCGCTTCCCAGTGCAGCGTGAGCGGCTGCGACGCGTCGAACAGCCCGGCTTCCGCGAGCACGAAGCTGCCCGTGTCGATGCCGCCGAGCGTCGCACCATGCCGGTGCTGGCGGCGCAGCCAGTCGCCGAGCGTGCGCGTGTAGCACACGAGCGGATCGAAGCCCGCGACGACGAACACCGTATCGACCTGCGGGACGTCCGCGCACGCGGCTTCGGCGGCGACCGGAATGCCGTTGCTCGCGGCGACGGGCGCGCCGTCCGCGCTGATCACGTGCCAGCGATACAGCTCGGTGCGAAAGCGGTTCGCGACGCGCAGCGGCTCGACCGCGGACATGAAGCCGAGCGCGGAGAAGCCGGGCAGCAGCAGGAAGTGGAAATCCTCGGGCATCGGGGCGTGGGGTGGAAGCAGGTGGTCGTCGCGCGACGCGCGACGCGGCGAGCGGGCCGGCGCGGGCCGCGCCCGGCTCGCGGGCGCCGAACGGTCAAGCCGGAATTATCGCGGGTTTTTTGCCGGCGTTCAGCGCGTTTTTGCGCGATGCACCGTCCGGCGGGCCGTCGCCGACGGCAATTCGCCGAACTGGGCCTTGTACACGCTCGCGAAATGTCCGAGATGCAGGAAGCCCCAGCGTGCGGCCGCCTCGCTGATCGGCAGGTCGGATTGCCGCGTGTCGAGCAGCAGGCGTCGGACCTGCGCGAGGCGCAGCGAGCGTGTGTAGTTGAGCGGACTCGTCTGCACGACCGACTGAAAGCTGTTCTGCATCGTGCGCCGGCTCACGCGCAGTTGCGTGCACAGGCTCAGGATGTCGACGGGCGCTTCCGGGTGCTCGATCACGTAGTCGTGCACGCGGCGCACGATGTCGGCGTGGCAGGCGTGCGTGAGCCGGTTCGACGGCTCGGGCATCCGGTACGTGAGGAGATCGACGAGCACGTTGCCGACGTCGGCGCGGATCGCGCACTGCGCGCGTGCCGCGTCGAACGTATCGGGCGCCGACAGCACGCGTTCGAGCAGCGTCGCGAGCTGCACGCTCGCGCGTTCGCGCGCGGCGACCGGCACCTCGACGACGCCGCGTCGCAGCGCGCGTGCGTCCAGCCGGACGTCGGCGGCATCTTCGATCTGCTGCATCAATCCGGGTTCGACGACCACGCCGATCAGCGACATGTCGTCGGGTGAATGGAGTTCGAACGGTATGCCGCCCCGCGCCATCACGATCGTGCCGCGCTCGAGGCGCGCACCGCCGAACGCGAAGGTGCCGGAGCCGGTGAGCGGCATCCCGAACACCGTATGGCCGTGCGGCAAACATCCGCGCTGGATGATGCGCACGTTCGCCGTTTCCTGGAACAGCTGCACGCCGTCGAGCACCGCGTGCTTGACCGCGCTGCGATACGCGCCGGACCCGATCTGGTCGTAACGCTGATCCCAGCCGCGCAGCGCCTCGGCATGCCGGTCTGCGTCGTCGAACCTCTGATGTAACACGAGCACGGCGCCTCCGGCGGTCGTTCGGACCGCGCAAGATTAAACCGGCCGAGCGGTCGGCGCAATAAGGAGGAGCGCTATTCCGGACACGTGCTGCAGAGGGTCGGAAGGGGCGCGGGGCAGACGGCTTTCACGCGCATTTCCAATATCCCGAATCGGCACGTACGCGTTGCCGGTCCGGGTGCTGGACGGTTTTATTGTCGAACTACAGTCGCCCCACATAACGTGAATTCCCACTGGAGGCGGCATGAGGACAAGGCGACGAACCGCGGCGCTCGCGGCGACGCTGGCGTTGGCAGCGGCATGGGCCGGCGGCGCGAACGCGGCGGAAAAACCCGAGGAACTGGTCGTGCAGAAGATGCCGCCATGGCATCCGCACGAGGTCTATATCGTCGACATCTCGATGCCGTCGATGACCGACGGGCGCATCTACGTGTACGACGCCGATGCGAAGAAGCTGCTCGGCCAGATCGACGGCGGCTTCGGCCCCGGCTTCGCGATCTCGCCCGACCGCAAGACCAGCTTCGTCGCGACGACCTATTTCTCGCGCGGCTCGCACGGCACGCGCACCGACGTCGTCGAGATGATCGACAACACGACGCTCGATCACGCGGGCGAGATCGTGATTCCGGCGAAGCACGCGCAGCACGTGCCGTCGCCGTACAACACCGCATTCAGCGCCGACGGCAAGCGGCTGTACGTCGCGAACATCACGCCGTCCGCATCGGTGACGGTGATCGACGCCGTCTCGAAGAAGGTGCTGTCGGAGATCGACACGGCCGCGTGCGTGCTTGCGTATCCGTCGGGTAACGACCGCTTCACCGCGCTGTGCGAAAGCGGCAAGGCGCTGACCGTCACGCTCGACGCGAACGGCAAGGAGACGAAGCGCACGATGTCGGAGGCATTCATCGACGTCGACAAGGACCCGGCGTTCGTGAACGCGTCGCGGTACAAGGGCGAATACCTGTTCACCACCTACGGCGGCAACGTGCGCAGCGCCGATTTCAGCGGCGACAAGCCGGCGTTCGGCAAGCCGTGGCCGCTGCTGACGGACGCCGAGCGCGCCGAAGGCTGGCGCCCGGGCGGCATGCAGCAGACGGCTGTGCAGGCGAAGCAGAACCGTTACTACGTGCTGATGCACAAGGGCACCGACGGCTCGCACAAGGACCCGGGCACGCAGGTGTGGGTGGTCGACCTGAAGTCGAAGCAGCGCGTCGCGCGCTGGGATCTCGCGCAGCTGAAGGTCGAGCCGCTCGTGTCGATCCAGGTCAGCGAGGACGACAAGCCGCTGTTCTACGGGCTGACGGCGACCTCCGACCTCGTCGTGATGGACGCGCGTAGCGGCAAGCTGCTGCACGTCGAGAAGCAGGTCGGCAATACGTCGACGCTGCTCGTCAACCCGTGAGGCCGCGATGACCGTCGATCCCGTACTCGCCACCAGCGCGCAGGCCGGCGCGGCCGCCGTCGTGCTGCTCGGCGCCTTCGCGAAGATGCGCCGGCCCGCCGCGTTCCGCCAGGCGCTCGCCGGCTACCGGCTGCTGCCCGATGCGCTGACCGCGCCCGTCGCGTTCGCAATTCCGCTCGCGGAAGCGGTCGCCGCCGTGGCGCTGCTGTTTCCCGATACGCGCACGGCCGGCGCGACCGGCCTGATCGCGTTGCTCCTGGCGTTCGCGGCCGGGCTCGCGATCAACCTGCTGCGCGGCCACACCGACATCGACTGCGGTTGTTCCGGCTTCACCGCCGCCCGAGCCGACGCCCCGCGCGGCATCGGCTGGCTGCATGTCGGCCGCGTGTTGCTGCTCGTCGCGCTGGCCGCGACCGCGTTCGTCGAGCCGGGCACGCGCGCCGTCGTGTGGTTCGACTACCTGACGCTGTTCTTCTCCGTGCTGCTGATCGTCTGCGCGCTGCTCACCGTCGACGTGCTGCTCGCCAACGTCCCGCGCCTTTCCCACCTGAGGAATTCATGATGCAAACCGCTCTCACCGTCTCCACCGCCCTGCTGTGGGTGGCCGTCCTCGCGCTCGGCGCGATCTGCCTCGCGCTGGTGCGCCAGGTCGGCATCCTGTACGAACGCATCATGCCGGCCGGCGCGCTGATGATCGACAAGGGGCCGGCGGTCGGCGCGATCGCGCCGACATTCGAACTGACCGACATGCGCGGCGCGCAGGTGAAGGTCGGCGGCATCGACGCGGCGGGCAAGGCCACGCTGTTGTTCTTCCTGTCGCCGACGTGCCCCGTCTGCAAGAAGCTGCTGCCGCTGCTGCCGTCGCTGCAGGCCAGCGAGGCGACGCCGGTGAACATCGTGCTCGCGAGCGACGGCGATGCCGACGAACACACGCGCTTCGCGCGAAAGCACGACCTCGGGCGCTTCCCGTACGTGCTGTCGCAGGAGCTCGGCCTCGCGTACCAGATCGGCAAGCTGCCGTATGCGGTGCTGCTCGACGAAACGGGCACCGTGCGCGCGAAGGGGCTCGTCAACACGCGCGAGCATCTCGAGAGCCTGTTCGAGGCGAAGGAGCGCGGCGTCGCGTCGCTGCAGCAGTTCGTGCACGGCGATCATAGCCACGATGCCCACGACGGACACGCGCAGCACGCGTGACCGGCCGAACCTTTTTCAACGTCATTGGAGAACGACGACATGGGCGTGTTTGATTCATGGTTCGAGCGGTCGGCGCGCGGCGTCGCGCAGCACAGTTCGCGGCGCAGCGCGATGGCAAGGCTCGGCAAGGTGCTGGTGGGGTCGGCACTGCTGCCGCTGCTGCCGGTCGACCGCACCGCGTATGCGGCCGATGCACCATCAGGGGCGTCAGGCGCATCCGGTGCCGGCGCGAGCGACGATCCGACGAGCTGCGACTACTGGAAATACTGCGCTATCGACGGCTGGCTCTGCAGCTGCTGCGGCGGCACGTCGAGCAGTTGCCCGCCGGGCACGACGCCTTCGCCGATCACGTGGATCGGCACCTGCCGCAATCCGCACGACGGTTCGGACTACATCGTGTCGTACAACGACTGCTGCGGCAAGACATCGTGCGGCAAGTGCTTCTGCAACCGCAACGAGCGCGAGAAGCCGCTGTACAAGCTGTCGTTGAACAACGACATCAACTGGTGCATGGCGAACGGTAATTCGAATTACCACTGTTCGGTTTCGGTTCTGCTGGGAGCGGCGAAGCAATGAAAGTGAAGCAAGCAGGAAAGGGCGTCGTTGTGTGCATGGCGGCCGTCGCGGCGTTCGCGTTGCCGCACGCGGCGCACGCACAGGAAATCGTGCATTACCCGGCCGGGAAAAGCCTGTTCGACGCGCAGTGCGCGGTGTGTCACCAGGCGGGCGGGAAAGGGCAGGACGGCCTCGCGCCGCCGCTGACCGAGTATCCGGGCAAGTACGCGGCGGCGGAAGCCGGGCGGGCGCAGTTGATCGCGACGCTGCTGCACGGGATGTTCGGCGAGATCGAGGTGCACGACAAGCGCTACAACTTCAAGATGCCGTCGTTCGCGAGCGCGAGCGACGACGACATCGCGCACGTGCTGAACTACGTCGTGTTCGACCTCAACGCGCGGCACGGCGACGCGAAGCCGTTCACCGCGGCCGATATCCGTGCGGCGCGAGCGAAGCAGATGGACGGCACGGCCGTGCATGCGCAGCGCGCGGTGGTGATCAAGGGGCTCGGCCTGTGAACGGCGTGCGCGCGTCCGTGCACGGCACGCGGTGCGCGTCGTCGTCGTGGCTCGGCGGTTTGTCGCATCGGCTTTCGTGCTGGCTGCTGCTGGCGGGCGCGGCGGCTGGTGCGTTCGCCATGCCCGCGCAGGCCGACGACGCGGCCGATGCCGCGCTCGCACGGCAGCACTGGGTGCTCAACTGCATGGGTTGCCACACGGCGACGGGCGGCGGCATTCCCGGCAAGGTGCCGCCGCTCCCGAATTCGCTCGGCTATTTCACGCATCTGCCGGCCGGGCGCGAGTACGTGATGCGCGTGCCCGGCGCGTCGAACTCGGCGCTGTCGGATCGGGAACTGGCCGACGTGCTGAACTGGGTGCTCACGACGATGAACCGCGATGCGCTGCCGCGCGACTTCAAGCCCTATACGGCCGCCGAAGTCGCCGCGCACCGCCGTCCCGCGCTGTCCGACGTCGCGACCGTGCGCGCCGGTCTCGTCCGTGCGTTGCAGGCGCGCGGGATCGACGGCGTCGCGGATCGCTACTGACCGACTCACTCAACGAATCAGGGAAACAGGAACATGGAGACGAACGAAACCTTTGCGTTGCTCGACGCGACGCGCGCGTTTCTCGCGAAGCCGAAGCAGATGCTGATCGGCGCCGAGTGGAGCGATGCCGCGTCGGGCCGCCAGCTCGATGTCGTGAACCCGGCCGACGGCACCGTGCTCGCCCGCGTGCCGGAAGCGGACGAACGCGACGTGCAGCAGGCGGTCGTGGCCGCGCGCCGTGCCTTCGATGCAGGCCCGTGGCGCACTGCGAAGACCACCGACCGCGAGCGCCTGATGCTCGTGCTCGCCGACCTGATCGAGGCCAATGCGCGCGAGCTGGCCGAGATCGAATCGCTCGACAACGGCAAGCCGGTGATGGTCGCGCAGGGGCTCGACGTCGCGATGGCCGCGCAGTGCTTCCGCTACATGGCCGGCTGGGCGACGAAGATCGAAGGCAGCGTGATCGACGCCGGCATGCCGTACCTGCCGGACAGCGAAATCTTCGCCTATACGCGCAAGGAGCCCGTCGGCGTGGTCGGGGCGATCATTCCGTGGAATTTCCCGTTGCTGATGGCCGCGTGGAAAATCGCGCCGGCGCTCGCGACCGGCTGCACCATCGTGCTGAAACCCGCCGAAGACACGCCGCTGAGCGCATTGCGGCTCGGTGAGCTGATCCAGGCGGCCGGCTTTCCGGACGGCGTCGTCAATATCGTCACCGGCTACGGTCGCACGGCCGGCGCGGCGCTGTCGCGCGATCCGCGCATCGACAAGATCGCGTTCACCGGGTCGACGCAGACGGGCAAGACGATCGGCTACGCGGCGCTCGACAACATGACGCGGATGTCGCTGGAGCTCGGCGGCAAGTCGCCGGTGATCGTGCTGCCCGACGTCGATCTCGACAAGGCCGCGCTGGGCGTGGCGAATGCGATCTTCTTCAACCAGGGGCAGGTGTGCACGGCCGGTTCGCGCGCATACATCCATTCGCAGGTGTTCGACGGCGTGATCGAGCGCGTCGCGAAGATCGCCGCGAGCCTGAAGATCGGCCCGGGGATGGACCCGGCGACACAGATCGGCCCGCTCGTGTCGGCGAAGCAGCGCGAGCGCGTGTGCGGGTACATCGACTCGGGGTTCGGCGAGGGCGCGCGTGCCGCCGCGGGCGGCCGCGCGATCGACGGCCCCGGCTTCTTCGTCGAACCGACGGTGCTGGTCGATACGACGCAGGCGATGCGCGTGGTGCGCGAGGAGATCTTCGGGCCGGTGCTCGTCGCGATGCCGTTCGACGACGTCGATACGGCCGTGCAGCTCGCGAACGACACGCCGTACGGCCTCGGCGCGAGCATCTGGTCGAACGATCTCGCGGCGATCCACAAGCTGATCCCGCGTATTGCCGCGGGCACCGTGTGGGTCAACTGCCACTCGCTGCTCGACAACGCGTTGCCGTTCGGCGGGATGAAGCAGTCGGGCTTCGGCCGCGAACTCGGTCGCGCGGTGATCGACCAGTACACGGAGAGCAAGTCGGTGATGATGAACACCGCGTGAGCGTCGCGGCGCGTGCATGCGTTGCCGATATGCCGGTCACGTACGCACGCGCCGCCGTCAAGCGCGGATCAGCACGACCCCGAGAATGAGGCACGCCGCGCCGGCCACGCGGATCGGGCTTGCGGAATGCTGAGCGATGCCCAGCACGCCGAAGTGGTCGAACACGAGCGCGCCGGTCATCTGTCCGACGACGATCAGCGCGAGCGTCGTCGCCGCGCCCAATCGCGGCACCATCAGGATCGCAACGCCGACGAATACCGCGCCGAACAATCCCCCCGTCCAGCTGAACCACGAGCCCGCGCCGGAGAACGTGCCGCTCAGGCGCGGGTGAGGCGACAGCAACGCGACTGCCAGCATCGCGGCCAGGCCGACGAGGTAGCTGACCGAGCCGGCCCACCACGGCGAGCCGATTTGCGCGCGCAGGTTCGCGTTGAGCACCTGCTGCAACGCAACGCTGATGCCGGCCGCCACGACCAGCAGATAAGACAGGAGGGTAGCCACGAGGATGAACGCTCCGAAAGGATGGCCGCAACGGTGATGGCGGCATGGAGGGCTTTCATTCTGCGGAGCGCGCCGGTATAACGCAAATATCGAATCTGACGCTCATCCATCTCGTTTCGGCATGCCATCACTCCGGCAAATCCAGTATTTCCTGACCGTCGCGGATCTCGGCGGCTTCACGCCGGCCGCGGGTGCGCTCCATGTCGCGCAGTCGGCGCTCAGCCGGCAGATCGGCCAGCTCGAGGACGAACTCGGGTTCGTGCTGTTCGACCGCGAGCCGAGAGGCGTGCGGCTCACGCCGGCCGGCGCGCTCTACCGCGAACGCGTGGCGTCGATCCCGGCCACGCTGACGGCGGCCGCCGACGAAGGTGCGCAGTTGTCGCGCGGGGAGGCCGGCGTGCTGCGGCTGCTGCATTCCAGTACCGTGCCCGTCAGCAGCCTGATGCCGGATCTCGACCGTTTCATGCGCGATTGTTCGGGCGCGCGCATCGATCTCGATCGTGCGTCGTCGGAGGATCAGGTGACGGAGATCGCGAACGGCCACGCCGATATCGGGATCGTCCGCCTGCCGGTGCTGCGGCGCGATGCACGCGTGCGTTTCGTCGAACTGGCGGCCGAGCGCCTGTGCGCGGCGCTGCCGGTCGATCATCCGCTCGCGGGCCGCAAGCGCATCGCGATAGCGCGGTTGCGGCGCGAGCCGTTCGTATCGGCCGTGTATCGGGAGCGCGGCGGCCTCGCGCGCGTCGTGATCGATCTGTGCCTGAAGCGCGGCTTCGTGCCGGCGGCCGCGCGGATCGTGTCGCCGAAGACGTCGATGTTGAATCTCGTCGCGGCCGGCCGGGGCGTGGCGATCGTGCCGGCGCGGATGGCGAGCATCGGGATCGACGGCGTCGTGTTCGTGCCGATTTCGGACGAGGATGCGAGATCGGTGTGCGCGCTGGTGCTGCCGGTCGAACCGACGGTGCTCGCGCAGGCGTTCGTTCGAGTGGTGACGGCGGGCTAAACGCGCCGCATCGCCACCGTACCGGCCCGAGAGTTCGGCTGGCCTGCGCCCGACGTCGATACTCAGACGCGGTACCCCGCATCGTGCATCAACCGGCGCGACGCGTCGCCGCGCGGGCCTTCCGCATCGAATCGCGCGCGAAGTTTCGCATCCGCGCCGCGCATCACGCCGCGCTGCATCGGCACGATGAGGGCGACAAGGGCGACGACGAAGAAAGCGGCAAGCATCATGGTGTTCCTTGGCGGAAAGACCGGAGACCGACATCGCGACGGCCGGCCGTGTCCGTGCGCGTCCGTTACAGCGACGCGCAACGGCCGGACACGAGGCGGCACGGCTACAGGCGGGCCGCGCGCGATCGCCCGGCGACTGCCAGCATAGGGCCGGTCAACCGGATCCGGCGACCTGTCGGAAATCCGTCAGCAAAGCCATGGCGGAATCGAAAGGCGAGCGCCGCATCCGGGCAATCTCGCCGCACGCCAGAAAAACCCCAAACGCCCATCCATCAAGCCTCAAGCGAAACCTAGTGGTTTCCACTCATAGTCGCAAACAGGCAAGAACAGGTCGCCGCCGGTCTTCTCGCGGCGAATATGGCTCGTTACTTTTACTCCCACGATGCAGGCCGGCGCACACTTCGCGCACCGGCTGCCGCGAGACCAACCGGGAGGAACCGAACCATGAAGTCGACGAAGATCGCCGCGCTCGCCGCGGCCGTGCTGGCGACCGGCGCGTTCACGCACGCCGCGCTGGCCGAGACGGAGGCCACGACCTGCCGGACCGTGCGTTTCGCGGATATCGGCTGGACCGACATCACGTCGACCACGGCGCTCGCGTCGACCGTGTTCGAGGCGCTCGGCTACAAGCCGACCACGACGATCGCGTCGGTGCCGATTTCGTTCGCCGGCCTCAAGAGCAAGCAGCTCGACGTGTCGCTCGGCTACTGGTGGCCCGTGCAGCAAAAGCAACTGCAACCGTTCCTCGACAGCAAGTCGATCAACGTCGTCGAGCCGCCGAACCTGTCGGGCGCGAAGGCGACGCTCGCGGTGCCGAGCTACGCATACCAGGCCGGCCTGAAGACCTTCGACGACATCGCGAAACACCGCGCGGAACTCGACGGCAAGATCTACGGGATCGAGCCGGGCAGCAGCGCGAACGCGACGATCCAGAAGATGATCGACACGAACCAGTACGGGCTCGGCGGCTTCAAGCTCGTCGAATCGAGCGAAGCGGGGATGCTGGTGACGGTCGAGCGCGCGGTCCGCGACAAGAAGTGGGTCGTGTTCCTCGGCTGGGAGCCGCATCCGATGAACATCCAGCTCAGCATGAACTACCTGTCCGGCGGCGACGCGGCGTTCGGCCCGAACTACGGCGAAGCGCGCGTGTACACGCTCACCGCGCCGGACTTCATCGCGCGCTGCCCGAATGCGGGCAAGCTCGTGACGAACCTGCGCTTCTCGACGCAGCTCGAGAACCAGCTGATGCAGTCGGTGATGAACAAGACCAAGCCGGCCGAGGCCGCGAAGGCGTACCTGAAGAAGAACCCGCAGGTGCTCGATCCGTGGCTCGCGGGCGTCAAGACGTTCGACGGCAAGGACGGCCTGCCTGCCGTGAAGGCGTATCTCGGCCTGTAAGGGCCGGCGCCCACGCGCTATCTGCAATGCGACACAACCCGAATCAAGCGAGGCATCCCGCATGAACCACGAAGTCATCATCACCTGCGCCGTCACCGGCGCGGGCGATACGGTCGGCAAGCATCCGGCGATTCCGGTCACGCCGAAGGAGATCGCGGCCGCCGCGATCGAAGCCGCGAAGGCCGGCGCGACGGTCGCCCACTGCCACGTGCGCGATCCGCAGACGGGGCGCGGCAGCCGCGACCCGAACCTGTATCGCGAAGTGGTCGACCGCATCCGCTCGGCCGACGTCGACGTGATCATCAACCTGACGGCCGGCATGGGCGGCGATCTCGAGATCGGCCCCGGCGAGGACCCGATGCGCTTCGGCAAGGGCACCGATCTGGTCGGCGGCCTCACGCGCCTCGCGCACGTCGAGGAACTGCTGCCCGAGATCTGCACGCTCGACTGCGGCACGCTGAATTTCGGCGACGGCGACTACATCTACGTGTCGACGCCCGCGCAGTTGCGCGCCGGCGCGAAGCGCATCCAGGAACTCGGCGTGAAGCCGGAGCTGGAGATCTTCGATACGGGCCATCTGTGGTTCGCGAAGCAGTTGCTCAAGGAAGGGCTGCTCGACGATCCGCCGCTGTTCCAGCTGTGCCTCGGCATTCCGTGGGGCGCGCCGGCCGACACGGGCACGATGAAGGCGATGGTCGACAACCTGCCGCCCGGCGCGCACTGGGCGGGCTTCGGGATCGGCCGCATGCAGATGCCGATGGTCGCGCAGGCGATGCTGCTCGGCGGCCACGTGCGCGTGGGCCTCGAAGACAACATCTGGCTCGACCGCGGCGTGCATGCGACCAACGGCACGCTCGTCCAGCGCGCCCGCGAGATCGTCGAGCGCCTCGGCGGCCGCGTGCTGACGCCGGCCGAAGGCCGCCGCAAGCTCGGCCTGCCGGCGCGCGGCGAACGTGCGCTCGAACGTCGCGCGATCGCCGAATTCGCGTGAGCTTTTTCACCCACTGACTGACATGGCACGGCGGCGTGCGTCCACGCGCGGCCGTCGACCGATTTCCCCTGATTCGAAGGATGCGTTGACATGGCTGTGAAGACCGACATCAAGACGTTTGCCGCCATCGGCACCGGCGTGATCGGCAGCGGATGGATTTCCCGCGCGCTCGCGCACGGTCTCGACGTGGTCGTGTGGGACCCGGCGCCGGGCGCCGAAGCGCGACTGCGCGCGAACGTCGCGAACGCGTGGCCCGCGCTCGAACGCGTCGGCCTCGCGCCAGGCGCCGATCCCGCGCGGCTGCGCTTCGTATCGACGATCGAGGCATGCGTCGCCGATGCGGATTTCATCCAGGAGAGCGCGCCCGAGCGCGAGGCGCTGAAGCTCGAACTGCACGAGCAGATCAGCCGCGCGGCGAAGCCCGACGCGATCATCGCGTCGTCGACGTCGGGGCTGCTGCCGACCGATTTCTACGCGCGGGCCACGCATCCGGAGCGCTGCGTGGTCGGTCACCCGTTCAATCCCGTCTATCTGCTGCCGCTCGTCGAGGTGCTCGGCGGCGCGCGCACGTCGCCGGTAGCGGTCGAGGGCGCGATGGAGGTCTATCGCAAGCTCGGCATGCGGCCGCTGCACGTGCGCAAGGAAGTGCCGGGCTTCATCGCGGACCGCCTGCTCGAGGCGTTGTGGCGCGAGGCGCTGCATCTCGTCAACGAAGGCGTCGCGACGACCGGCGAGATCGACGATGCGATCCGCTTCGGCGCGGGTATCCGCTGGTCGTTCATGGGTACGTTCCTGACCTACACGCTGGCTGGCGGCGACGCGGGCATGCGACACTTCATGCAGCAATTCGGCCCCGCGCTCGAACTGCCGTGGACGAAGCTGGTCGCGCCGACGTTGACCGACGCGCTGATCGACAGCGTTGTCGAAGGCACGACCGAGCAGCAGGGCACGCGCAGCATCAAGGCGCTCGAACGCTATCGCGACGAGTGCATCACCGAGGTGCTGAAATCGATCGCCGCGGTGAAGGCGCGGCACGGGATGCGATTCGAGGACTAAAGGACAGGCGATGACGGGCGATACCCCGCTGACGATTTACCGCGACGTCGTGCGGCCCGAATGGGTCGACTACAACGGCCACCTGCGCGATGCGTTCTACCTGCTGATCTTCAGCTTCGCGACCGATGCGCTGCTGGATCGCATCGGCCTCGACGACGCCGCGCGCCGCGAGCGGGGGCGCTCGGTCTACACGCTCGAAGCGCACGTGAACTATCTGCACGAGATCAAGGAAGGCACGCCGGTGCGTGTCGATGCGCGCGTGCTCGCGCACGACGCGAAGCGGCTGCACCTGTATCTCGAGCTGTTCGCCGACGGGCATGACGACGCGGTATCGGCGAGCGAGCAGATGCTGCTGCACGTCGATACGCGCGACGGCGCGAAATCGGCGCCGTTCGACGACGACGTGGCCGCGCGCGTGGCCGAACTGCATGCGTTGCAGCGCGAGTGTGCGGCGCCTGCGTATGCGGGCCGCGTGATCGGGCTGCCGCCGCGCCGCTAGCGGCGCGCTTCATTTCACGATCTTCGATTTTCGACCTTCGACCGCGGAGCGCACACGATGCTCGAACCGGAAATCGCGGCGTTCGTCGCGGCCGTCGACGCGTGGTATCCGGCCGATGCGGCGGCGCGTTCGCCCGACGAGCAGCGCCGTCTCTACGACCGCTTCGCGGCCGAATGGACGCCAGCCGCGCTGCCGGCCGGCATCGTGCAGCACGACGCCGTGTGGCGCGCACCGGGCGGCCGCACGATCGCACTGCGGCGCTATACGTGCGCACACGGTACACCGCGCGGCACGGTGCTGTTTTTTCATGGCGGCGGCTTCGTCGTCGGCTCGCTCGACAGCCATGCGCTGATCACCGCGCAACTGGCAGCCGATACGGGCCTCGACGTGATCGCCGTCGACTATCGGCTCGCGCCCGAGCACCGTGCGCCGGCCGCGCTCGACGATTGCCTGGAAGTCACGCGTGCCGCACGCGACGCGCATTGGCCGCTCGGGTCGTGCGTGCCTCCGCTGACGCTCGCGGGCGACAGCGCGGGCGGGACGCTCGCGGCGGCGGTGGCGACCGCGCTGCGCGATGCGGGCGAACGCAACGTGGACGGCGTCGCGCTCGTCTATCCGATGCTCGGTTTCGAACCGCAGTCGCCCGCGCGCGACGCGGAAGCGCACGCGCCGATGCTGACGCTCGATGACGTGCATCGCTATCGAGAACTGTACTGGGGCGGTGACTTGGCCGACGTGCTGCGCGACGGCAACCCGCTGTTGCGTGCATCGGTCCCGCTCGAAGCTATACGCTTCGACGGCTTGCCGCCGGTGCTCGCGACCGGCGCGGAGCATGATCCGCTGCGCGACGATGCGCGCGTGTATGTCGAACGGATTCGCGCGGCCGGCGGTATCGCGCGCTACTGGATGGGAGAGGGGCTGGTGCATGGCTGCTGGCGCGCGCTCGGGACGAGCCCGCAGGCCGCGCGGATGCACCGGCTGGTCGGCGGGTTCTTGCTCGCACCACACGCGTAGCGGGCGTTTTCCGGGAGGCAACGATGCAGGCAGCGGCGCAACACCGTATCGAGGACTGGCGGACGTTTTCGGCCGACGCGGCGATCGCCGCAGCGACGATCGGCGATGACGTAGTGGAGGTCGAGTGGAGCGACGCGCGACGCTCGCCGTTCCATTTCGACTGGCTGCGCGACAACTGCGCGTGTTCCGCATGCGTGCATGCGATCACGCGCGAACAGGTGTTCGAGATCGCCGATGCGCGTGAGGATCTGTCGGCGCTCACCGTGCACGTCGAGACCGACGGCGCGCTGCATGTGGAATGGAACGACGGGCACCGCAGCGCGTGGTCGCCGGGCTGGTTGCGTGCGCATGCGTACGACGACGCGTCGCGTGCGGAGCGCCTGGCCGCGCACGGGCGGCACGTATGGACCGGCGACGATGCGACGGCGATCGGCGTATTCGCGTGGCGTGACGTGATGGAGGACGACCGCGCGCTGCTCGCATGGCTCGGCGCGTTGCAGCGCACGGGGCTCACGCTCGTCGAAGGCGTACCGGCCGAGCGCGGCCGCGTCGACGAGATCGCACGACGTGTCGGCCTGATCCGTGAAAGTAATTTCGGTGTGCTGTTCGACGTCGAATCGAAGCCGCGCCCGGACAGCAATGCGTATACGTCGCTGAATCTTCCGCCGCACACCGACCTGCCGACGCGTGAATTGCAGCCGGGCGTGCAGTTCCTGCATTGCCTCGCGAACGACGCGACGGGCGGCGACAGCATTTTCCTCGACGGCTTCGCGCTCGCGGATGCGCTGCGGCGCGAACATCCGAACGATTTCGAGCAGCTCGCATCGACGCCGTTCGAGTTCTGGAACAAGAGCGCGAACAGCGACTACCGCTGTTCGGCGCCGGTGATCGGCCTCGATGCACGCGGCAACGTGACGGAAGTGCGCGTCGCGAACTTCCTGCGCGGGCCGCTCGATGCGCCGGCCGGTTCGGTCGCGGCGGTCTATCGTGCGTACCGGCGGTTTCTTGCGCTGGCGCGCGAGCTGCGCTTTCGCGTACAGCGCCGGCTGCGGGCGGGCGACATGTGGGCGTTCGACAACCGGCGCGTGCTGCATGCGCGCACTGAGTTCGACCCGTCGACGGGCCGTCGGCACCTGCAGGGCTGTTACGTCGATCGCGACGAGTTGCTGTCGCGCTGGCGCGTGCTGTCGCGGTCGGCGCCGGCCGGGGCCGCGGCCGTGGGCGGCTGACCGGCACACACGGCGTCTTCTTGCACACCTCGCCGGGAAAAAGCACCCGGACGCCGGGCGTCCGGGCGAAGCCACCCGCTGCCGGGCGGCGGAGGTATGCGTTTCACAAAACAGACGAGCCCCGCGAAGGGGGCTCGTCAGGACTGCGTGACTTCATCGCGCGACGCGCGGCGCCCGCCGAGGGCGCGTCGGCTTACTGGCCGAAGAAGATCGAGTCGCGTGCGTTCGACGAAGCGGCAGCCGGCGCGCCCGAGTGGACGAGCGGAGCCGGTTGCGCGCCGTAGCCGCTGCTGTCGACACCATGAACGCGCGCTTCGGCGCTCTGGATGTCGTTCGGGTAGTACGGGCTCGACACGCCCGGCTTGTAGCCGGCCTGTTCGAGCTGGACGAGTTCGTTGCGCACTTGAGCGCGCGTCACGGTGCTTTGTTGAGCGAATGCGCCGAACGAAGCGGACAGGGCGGCAGCGGCAACGACTGCGGAAACGAGCGATTTCATGGTGACCTCCGGTGTTTTATTGAGTTCGCTCTCGACACCATGTCTTGAGCGATTGATCAAATGTTAGTCACCGGCGTGTTCAGGGTAAACGCTGAATTTGACGATAAATTGTTTCCTGACTGGTAACAGTGAGGAGTCGAAACAGTCTTTCAACGGGCTTTCTTTTCGGTTGCCGTAATAAGTATGAAGAATGCCGTGGCCGGCGACGCGCGATTCAGCGTGCTTCGGCCGCCGTATCGAACGGCCGGCTCGACGCGCGGCCCGCGGGTGCGCCGGAACTGAGAAAGCGCACGCCCGTCGCGGCTTCCGAGGTTTCCCACAGCAACGCCGCCGTTGCCACGTTGCGCGCCGCGCGCGGCACGCTTGCCGGTGCCGGCAGCCCCCGCGATTCGAACCAGCCGGACGGGCCGATGTACGCGCCGCCGGCCAGATCGGGCGACGTGGCCGCATGAATCGCGGGCAGCGCGCCCTGATCGGCCGGCTGCGCGAGATAACGGTTCGCGGCACGCATCAGCGCGGCGCGGGTGGGCGAGCGGTCCATTGCCGGGCCCGCGAACTGCAGGTTGGTCGCCGCATAGCCGGGGTGCGCGGCGACGCTGATGCCGGCGAACGCCGCGCGCTCGAAGCGGCGCTGCAGCTCGAGCGCGAACACGAGGTTCGCGAGCTTGCTGTCGCAATAGGCGAGATAACGGTTGTAGCGATGCGCGGCGCGCAGGTCGTCCACGCGAATCCGGCCGCCTCGGTTGAAGCCGCTCGACATCGTGACGACGCGCGCCCGACGTGCGGCGCGCAGCGCCGGCAGCAGCTGGCCGGTCAGCGCGAAATGGCCGAGGTGGTTGGTGCCGAACTGCATCTCGAAGCCGTCGCGCGTGTGCCGCAGCGGCAGGAACATCACGCCGGCGTTGTTGCAGAGGATGTCGACGCGGCCGTGGCGTTCGCCGACGTCGGCCGCGAAGCGTGCGATCGACGCGAGATCGGCGAGGTCGAGCGGATCGACTTCGACGCGTGCATGAGGATGAAGCCGGCGGATCGCGTCGGCGGCCTGCGCGCCGCGGGTGGCGTCGCGGCAGCCCATCACGACCGTCGCGCCTTTCGCGGCCAGCGTTTCCGCGAGGTGCCAGCCGAGGCCGCTATTGGCGCCGGTCACGACCGCGACCTTGCCGCCTTGCGCCGGGACGTGGCGCGCGCTCCATGCATGCATGTCTGCCTCCATCGGCGCGGCCGGTCGGCCGCCGCACGTAATCGTTACATTGAGTGGTGTAACGATAGTGCGGGCGGACGGAGCAGACAAGCGGGGGAATTAGATCGGCGCTTCTAGGACTGGCTGGCGGATAGCGTGGCGCCGCCAGCCTGGCGCACGGCCGGCAGGTGTTACCTGCTGCCGGCCAGCGCGAGTACCTCGGCGGCGGAGATCATGGCGGCGGCGTTCGCGGGGGCCGGACGCTCGGCCGGGCGGAACACTTCGTCGCCGCGATGGATGACCTGGCGCGACAGCGCGCAGGTGCCGGTGCGCTGCGCGAAGCGGCGGCGCCAGCGTTGCTCGCCGTAGTGACAGCGGCCGGGCTCGACCCAGCGGACGACGAGCAGCGTATCGGAACGTTCGAGGATTTCGACGTGGACGTCGGCGGGATCGAGCGCAGGCAGGGATTGGGAGGCCTTCATTTTGCCGTTTCCTAAAGCCCGTGCGGGTTCGGCCATGGCAGTGGGTGTCACTACCCAAGGGGGAATCCGTAGGGGTTTCCATGAGTGGTGCGCTAAATGTAAGCGTCTGTGACCGGAAAAAACATCCTGTCTGGCTCAAATTACCTTTTGCCGATTTAGAAACAATCCACGCTTATTTTCTTGAAAAACCAAGAACAAAAAGCCCCGGACGGAAAGCCCGGGGCGGAAAATCGGCCCGCGCGCCGTGTCTGCTCGCCCAGTCACGGGATACATCGCCAGGGGACGGAGGTGCCCGCAGGGATCCGGCGCGGGCGGGGAGGCGATGTACCGGAAGCGCGGTCCGGCAACGCCATGATGGCGTGCGCCACCCGTTGGCACCCTGACGCGAACATGACTTTTTTGTCAGTTTGGCGCGGACGCCGTCCCGAACGTCGGTGAAGAATCGGCTGGAAGGCCCGCCGGTACCGGGTTTGCGCGAATCGAGAGGCCGGACTTCAACGCCACTCGCCCGCCGCATTCTTGCGTGCCGGACGGATTGATCCGCCCCGGGTAAATACTGAATCGCGATTTCGTGACAAACGGGCGATCCCTTCCTATGATTGGTTGGACCTTTAGTCCTTTGTGCCAATCGGCCGACTGGCGGCCGGCTTTTTCGGAGAGATGCTCATGAGATTGCAGGGCAAACGCGCGCTGGTGACGGCGGCCGGGCAGGGCATCGGCCGCGCGACCGCGCTGCGGTTCGCGAGCGAGGGCGCCGACGTGCTGGCGACCGACATCAACGAAGCCGCGCTGGTGCGGCTCGAGGCCGACGCCGAACGCGCGGGCGGCCGGCTGGTCACGCGGCGGCTCGACGTCACCGCTACGAACGAGGTCGCGGCGCTCGCCGCGAGCGAACGCGCGTTCGACGTGCTGTTCAACTGCGCGGGCTACGTGCATCACGGCTCGATCCTCGAGTGCGACGAAGACGCGTGGGCGTTCTCGCTGAACCTGAACGTCACGTCGATGTACCGGCTGATTCGCGCGCTGCTGCCCGCGATGCTCGAAGCCGGCGGCGGGTCGATCGTCAACATGGCGTCGGCCGCGTCGAGCGTGAAGGGTGTGCCGAACCGCTTCGTGTACGGCACCACCAAGGCGGCGGTGATCGGGCTGACCAAGGCGGTGGCCGCCGATTTCGTCGAACGCGGCATCCGCTGCAACGCGATCTGCCCGGGCACGATCGAATCGCCGTCGCTGGAGCAGCGGATCGCCGACCAGGCGCGCACGCGCCACGTGTCCGCCGACGAGGTGCGCCAGGCGTTCGTCGCGCGCCAGCCGATCGGCCGTATCGGTAGCGCGGACGAAGTGGCCGCGCTCGCGCTGTACCTGGCGTCGGACGAAGCGTCGTTCACCACCGGCACGATTCACCTGATCGACGGCGGCTGGTCAAACTGACCGTGTCGAACTGACCACCCTTTCCGCTCACTTCCCCTTTCCGTTTCCGTTCGGATGACGCTATGAAACTGCTGAGATTTGGCGACAAACACCATGAAAAGCCGGGCCTGCTCGATGCGCAGGGCCACATTCGCGACCTGTCCGGCGTGATCGACGACATCGCCGGCGACGCGCTGACGCCTGCGTCGCTCGCGCGGCTGCGCGACATTCCGCCTTCGTCGCTGCCGCTCGTCGAAGGCACGCCGCGGCTCGGCGCGTGCGTCGGCCGTGTCGGCAAGTTCATCTGCATCGGCCTCAACTATTCCGACCACGCGGCCGAATCGGGGATGGAGGTGCCGAAGGAGCCCGTCGTGTTCGGCAAGTGGACGAGCGCGATCTCGGGCCCGAACGACGACGTCGAGATCCCGCGCGGCTCGGAGAAGACCGACTGGGAAGTCGAACTCGGCGTGGTGATCGGCCAGGGCGGCCGCTATATCGACGAAGCCGATGCGCTGTCGCACGTCGCCGGCTACTGCGTCGTGAACGACGTGTCGGAGCGCGAATACCAGCTCGAACGCGGCGGCACGTGGGACAAGGGCAAGGGCAACGACACGTTCGGCCCGATCGGCCCGTGGCTCGTGACGGCCGACGAAGTGCCCGATCCGCACGCGCTGCGGCTGTGGCTCGAGGTGGACGGCCACCGCTACCAGAACGGCACGACCGCGACGATGGTGTTCCGCGTGCCGCACCTGATCAGCTACCTGAGCCGTTTCATGAGCCTGCAACCGGGCGACGTGATCTCGACCGGCACGCCGCCTGGCGTCGGCCTCGGACAGAAGCCGCCCGTCTACCTGCGCGCCGGACAGGTGATCACGCTCGGCATCGACGGGCTCGGCGAGCAGCGCCAGCGTACCGTGCAGGCCTGATTCCCTTCAACGGACGGTTCGTCATGCCTATCATTCGATCGATGCGCGTCCTCGACGTGCGCTTTCCGACCTCGCGCCAGCTCGACGGCTCCGACGCGATGAATCCGGACCCCGACTATTCGGCGGCCTACGTCGTGCTCGAAACCGACCGCGACGGGCTCGAAGGCCACGGGCTCACGTTCACCATCGGGCGCGGCAACGAAATCTGCTGCGCGGCGATCGACGCGATGCGTCACCTCGTCGTCGGCCTCGACCTCGACTGGATTCGCGAGGACATGGGCCGCTTCTGGCGGCACGTCACGTCGGACAGCCAGTTGCGCTGGATCGGCCCGGACAAGGGCGCGATCCACCTGGCGACGGGCGCCGTCGTCAACGCGGTGTGGGATTTGTGGGCGAAGGCCGTCGGCAAGCCGCTGTGGCGTCTCGTCGCCGACCTGAGCCCGGAGGAGCTGGTGCGGGCGATCGACTTCCGCTACCTGACCGACTGCCTGAGCCCGGACGAAGCGCTCGACCTGCTGCGCCGGCAGGCGCCCGGCAAGGCCGCGCGGATCGCCGCGCTGGAGCGCGACGGCTACCCGTGCTACACGACGTCGGCCGGCTGGCTCGGCTACAGCGACGACAAGTTGCGCCGGCTGTGCCGCGAGGCGGTGGACGAAGGTTTCGAGTACGTGAAGCTGAAAGTCGGTGCGAACCTCGAGGACGACATCCGCCGCGTGACGATCGCGCGCGAGGTGATCGGCCCCGACCGCAAGCTGATGATCGACGCGAACCAGGTGTGGGAAGTCGACGAGGCGATCGACTGGGTGCGCGAACTCGCGTTCGCGCGGCCGTGGTTCATCGAGGAGCCGACGAGCCCCGACGACGTCGAGGGGCATCGCAAGATCCGCGAGGCGATCGCGCCGGTGCAGGTCGCGACCGGCGAGATGTGCCAGAACCGCGTGCTGTTCAAGCAGTTCATCGCGCGCGGCGCGATCGACGTCGTGCAGATCGACGCGTGCCGGCTCGGCGGCGTGAACGAGATTCTCGCGGTGATGCTGATGGCCGCGAAGTACGGGCTGCCGGTGTGCCCGCACGCGGGCGGCGTCGGGCTGTGCGAGTACGTGCAGCACCTGTCGATGATCGACTACGTGTGCATTTCCGGTACGAAGGAAGGGCGCGTGACCGAGTACGTCGATCACCTGCACGAGCATTTCGTCGAACCGTGCGTGGTGCGCGGCGCGGCGTACATGCCGCCGACGGCGCCCGGTTTCTCGATCGAGATGAAGCCCGAATCGCTGGAGCAGTACCGGTTCCGCGGCTGACGCAGGGCAATGCACGACGGCGCGCCATTTGCATGGCGTGCGTCGTGGGCATCGTGCGCGGCGACAACATGAACGACGGAGACGCGAAGTGGATTTGAATCTGCAAGACAAGGTCGTGATCGTGACCGGCGGCGCGTCGGGTATCGGCGCCGCGATCTCGATGCGGCTGGCCGGCGAAGGCGCGGTTCCCGTGGTGTTCGCGCGCCACGCGCCGGACGACGGCTTCTGGCGCGAACTCACGCAGCAACAGCCGCGCGCCGCGTGCGTCACTGTCGAACTGCAGGACGACGTACAGTGCCGCGACGGCGTCGCGCAGACCCTGGCGCGCTTCGGCCGTATCGACGGCCTCGTCAACAACGCGGGCATCAACGACAGCATCGGGCTCGACGCCGGGCGCGATGCGTTCGTCGCGTCGCTCGAACGCAACCTGATCCACTACTACGTGATGGCGCACTACTGCGTGCCGCACCTGAAGGCGGCGCGCGGCGCGATCGTCAACATCTCGTCGAAGACGGCCGTGACCGGGCAGGGCAACACGAGCGGCTATTGCGCGTCGAAGGGCGCGCAACTCGCGCTGACGCGCGAATGGGCCGTCGCATTGCGCGACGACGGCGTGCGCGTGAACGCGGTGATTCCGGCCGAGGTGATGACGCCGCTCTATCAGAACTGGATCGCCGGCTTCGACGATCCGCAAGCGAAGGTCGCGGAAATTGCCGGCAAGGTGCCGCTCGGCCAGCGCTTCACGACGGCCGACGAGATCGCCGATACAGCGGTGTTCCTGCTGTCGGAGCGTGCGTCGCACACGACGGGCCAGTGGTTGTTCGTCGACGGTGGCTACACGCATCTCGATCGTGCGATCAGCTGAGGGCCGCGCGCGATGCAACCCGACCTGAACCCGAACACCACGCAGCCGCTGATCGCGCTGACCGGCATCGGCAAGCGCTTTCCGGGCGTGCAGGCGCTCGACGATTGCCGTTTCGACCTGCGCGCGGGCGAAGTGCATGCGCTGATGGGCGAGAACGGCGCCGGCAAGTCGACGCTGATGAAGATCCTCGCGGGCGTCTACCAGCGCGACGCGGGCGAGATCCGGATGGACGGCCGCGCGGTGGAAATCGCCGACCCGCGTGCCGCGCAGGCGCTCGGCATCGGCATCATCCATCAGGAGCTGAACCTGATGAACCATCTGAGCGTCGCGCAGAACATCTTCATCGGCCGCGAGCCGCGCGGCCGCTTCGGCGTGTTCGTCGACGAAGAGAAACTCAACCGCGACGCCGCCGCGATCTTCCAGCGGATGCGGCTCGATCTCGATCCGCGCACGCCGGTCGGCCGGCTGACGGTCGCGAAGCAGCAGATGGTCGAGATCGCGAAGGCGCTGTCGTTCGACTCGCGCGCGCTGATCATGGACGAGCCGACCGCCGCGCTGAACAACGCGGAAATCGCCGAGCTGTTCCGCATCATCCGCGACCTGCGCGCGCATGGGGTCGGCATCATCTACATCTCGCACAAGATGGACGAGTTGCGCCAGATCGCCGATCGCGTGACCGTGATGCGCGACGGCAAGTATGTCGCGACCGTGCCGATGGCCGACACGTCGATGGAATCGATCATCTCGATGATGGTCGGTCGCCAGCTCGATACGGAAACCCGCACGCCGCCCGATACGTCCGCGAACGAGATTGCGCTCGAAGTGCGCGGGCTGTCGCGCGGCCGCGCGATCCGCGACGTCGGCTTCACGCTGCGGCGCGGCGAGATTCTCGGCTTCGCCGGGCTGATGGGCGCGGGCCGCACCGAGGTCGCGCGCGCGGTGTTCGGCGCGGACCCGGTCGATGCGGGCGAGATCCGCGTGCATGGCCGGGCCGTGACGATCCGCACGCCGGCCGACGCGGTGAAATATGGCATCGGCTACCTGTCCGAGGATCGCAAGCACTTCGGGCTTGCGGTCGGGATGGACGTGCAGAACAACATCGCGCTGTCGAGCATGCGCCGCTTCGTGCGCCGCGGCCTGTTTCTCGATGCGCGCGGGATGCGCGACGCCGCGCAGTCGTACGTGCGGCAGCTCGCGATCCGCACGCCGTCGGTCGCGCAGCCCGCGCGGCTCTTGTCGGGCGGCAACCAGCAGAAGATCGTGATCGCGAAATGGCTGCTGCGCGACTGCGACATCCTGTTCTTCGACGAGCCGACGCGCGGCATCGACGTCGGCGCGAAAAGCGAGATCTACAAGCTGCTCGACGCGCTCGCCGCCGACGGCAAGGCGATCGTGATGATCTCGTCGGAATTGCCCGAGGTGCTGCGCATGAGCCACCGGATTCTCGTGATGTGCGAAGGCCGCGTGACCGGCGAATTGCGCGCGGCCGACGCCACGCAGGAAAAGATCATGCAGCTCGCGACGCAGCGCGAGTCGACCGTGTTGTCCTGATTGCCTTGACTGTCCCGATTCAGACGCCTAACGATCATGTCCAACGATACGCATCCCGTTCAGCCCCTTGCCACCGGCGACACGCCGGCCGCCGCGTCGAGCCTGAAATCGCGCTTCTTCAATCCGGCCGCGCGGCAGAAGCTGCTCGCGTTCGCGAGCCTCGTGCTGCTGATCGTGTTCTTCAGCTTCGCGTCGTCGAACTTTCTCGAAGTCGACAACCTCGTGTCGATCCTGCAGGCCACCGCCGTGAACGGCGTGCTGGCCGTCGCCTGCACGTACGTGATCATCACGTCCGGCATCGACCTGTCGGTCGGCACGCTGATGACGTTCTGCGCGGTGATGGCCGGCGTCGTGCTAACGAAGTGGGGGATGCCGCTGCCGCTCGGGATTCTGGCCGCGTTGTGCTTCGGCGCGCTGTCGGGCTGCGTGTCGGGCTTCGTGATCGCGAAGATGAAGGTGCCGCCGTTCATCGCGACGCTCGGCATGATGATGCTGCTCAAGGGGCTGTCGCTCGTGATCTCGGGCACGCGGCCGATCTACTTCAACGACACGCCGGGCTTCACGTCGATTGCGCAGGATTCGCTGATCGGCAACCTCATTCCAGCGCTGCCGATCCCCAACGCGGTGCTGATCCTGTTTCTCGTCGCGATCGGCGCGTCGATCGTGCTGAACCGGACCATCTTCGGCCGCTACACGTTCGCGCTCGGCAGCAACGAGGAGGCGCTGCGGCTGTCCGGCGTGAACGTCGATGCGTGGAAGATCGCCGTCTATACGTTCAGCGGCGCGGTGTGCGGGATCGCCGGCCTGCTGATCGCGTCGCGGCTGAACTCGGCGCAGCCGGCGCTCGGGCAGGGCTACGAGCTCGATGCGATCGCGGCCGTCGTGATCGGCGGCACGTCGCTGTCGGGCGGCGCGGGCAGCATCGTCGGCACCATCATCGGCGCGTTCATCATGAGCGTGCTGACCAACGGCCTGCGCATCATGTCGGTCGCACAGGAATGGCAGACGGTCGTGACGGGCGTGATCATCATTCTCGCCGTCTACGTGGACATCCTGCGCCGGCGTCGCCGCTGACGCCGATACCGAGGCGCCAGGGCATGGGCTTCACCGCCGGCCGGGCCGGCATTTCAGTCGATACCAACCAAGGAGACGCGAAGTGATCAGGAGCAAGGTGTTGAACGCGATCGTCGGGCTGACGTTCGCCGCGGGCGTCACGGCCGGCGCGCAGGCGCAGGAAACCTATATCCCGCTGATCTCGAAAGGCTTCCAGCATCAGTTCTGGCAGGCCGTGAAATCGGGCGCGACGCAGGCCGCGAAGGACTACAAGGTGAAGGTGACGTTCGAAGGGCCCGAAACCGAGGCGATGGTCGACAAGCAGATCGACATGCTGTCGGCCGCGATCGCGAAGAAGCCCGCCGCGCTCGGCTTCGCGGCGCTCGACAGCAAGGCCGCACTGCCGCTGCTGAAGAAGGCGCAGGCCGAGAAGATTCCGGTGATCGCGTTCGACTCGGGCGTGGACAGCGACATTCCGGTGACGACGGCCGCGACCAACAACAAGGCCGCGGCCGCCCTTGCGGCCGACAAGCTCGCCGCGCTGATCGGCGACGAAGGGCAGGTGGCGGTGGTCGCGCACGACCAGACGAGCCGCACCGGCATCGACCGCCGCGACGGCTTCCTCGACCGGATGAAGTCCGCGCACCCGAAGGTGCAGGTCGTGACCGTGCAGTACGGCGAAGGCGATCAGTTGAAGTCGACCGAAGTGACGAAGTCGATCCTGCAGGCGTATCCGAAGCTCAAGGGGCTGTTCGGTACCAACGAAGGTTCGGCGATCGGCGTGGTCAACGGCGTGCGCGAGATGAAGCGCAAGGTCGTGATCGTCGGCTACGATTCCGGCAAGCAGCAGAAGGACGCGATCCGCAGCGGCTTGATGGCCGGCGCGATCACGCAGAACCCGATCGGGATCGGCTACAAGACGGTCGAGGCGGCCGTGAAGGCGATCAAGGGCGAGAAGCTGCCGAAGGTCATCGATACCGGGTTCTACTGGTACGACAAGACCAATATCGACGATCCGAAGATCGCGGCGGTGTTGTACGACTGAACGTGGCGGACGGGCGGGGGGCGACGCTGCGGGCCGTCGCCGCCGCGGTGATTGAACACGAGGGCATCATGGGCGCAGTGCGTATCGATTCGCATCAGCACTTCTGGCGTTATCGCGCGGCCGACTATCCGTGGATCGGCCCCGGGATGGGCGTGCTCGCACGCGACTACCTGCCCGACGAACTGTGGCCGCAGATGCATGCGCAGGCGCTCGGCGCGTCGATCGCGGTGCAGGCGCGCGCCGGCCGTGACGAGACGGCGTTCCTGCTCGATCTGGCGCGCGACGATGCACGCATCGCGGCGGTGGTCGGCTGGGAGGCTCTCGGTGCGCCGGCGCTGGCCGACCGTGTCGCCAAGTGGCGCAGCCCGAAGCTGCGCGGCTTTCGTCACCAGGTGCAGGACGAAGCCGACGTCGGCGCGTTCGTCGCCGATCCCGCTTTCAATCGCGGTGTCGCCTGGCTGCAGGCGAACGGCTATGTGTACGACGTGCTCGTGTTCGAACGCCAGTTGCCGGACGTCCGTGCGTTCTGCGCGCGGCACGATGCGCACTGGCTCGTGCTCGACCACGTCGGCAAGCCGGCGCTGGCCGAGTTCGAGCGTGACGACACCGCGCTTGCGCGCTGGCGCGCGTCGCTGCGGGAGTTGGGTGCGCTGCCGCACGTCGCGTGCAAGCTGTCGGGGCTCGTGACCGAGGCCGACTGGCGGCGCGGCCTGCGTGGCCAGGACATCCGGCATATCGAGCAGTGCCTCGACGCGGCGCTCGACGCGTTCGGCCCGCAGCGGCTGATGTTCGGATCGGACTGGCCCGTGTGCCTGCTCGCGGCGTCGTATGACGAGGTCGCGTCGCTGGTCGAACGCTGGGCCGAAGCGCGCCTGTCGGCGGCCGAGCGCGGCGCGTTGTGGGGCGGCACGGCCGCGCGCTGCTACGCGGTGCCGGGCGATGTGAAGCGCGGCATATAAAATAGGCGCGAACGGTCTGTGCGATTTGACGGGCCGTCCGGAACGAAACCGATTACCAGCGTCAACGTATGTCCATCCAGCCGATTCAGAACCGCCGCCTCTACCAGCAGATCGCCGACAAGCTCAGTGCGATGATCGAGTCCGGCGATTTCCCGCCGGGCAGCTATCTGCCGCCCGAGCGCGAACTCGCCGAACGGTTCGGCGTGTCGCGCACGTCGGTGCGCGAGGCGCTGATCGCGCTCGAAGTGAACGGGCTCGTCAGCGTGCGCGTCGGCGACGGCGTGAAGGTGCGCCATCCCGAAGCGGCCGCGGCGCCCGAACCCGCGCCGGCTCCCGACGCGACGGTCGCGCCGTTCTCGATCGTCGAGATCGATCCCGAGCTCGGCATCGCGCTCGATCTCGACACCGAAATCCCGCCGTTCGCGCTGCTGCAGGCGCGCCGGCTGATCGAGCCGGAAGCCGCGTCGCTGGCCGCGAAGCATGGCTCGGACGCGCAGATCGAAGGCATCCACGAAGCGTTCCTGCGCAACCAGGACGACAACCGCAGCGGCTCGCTCACGCACCCGGGCGACCGGCTGTTCCATATCCGCATCGCGGAAGCGAGCGACAACGCGGCGTATGCGCTGATGATCAAGCAGCTGCTCGCGCACAAGTACGACCTGATGTTCCAGCGGCTGCAGTCGCTGTACATGCCGAACGACATGCCGCACCGGTCGGAGCTCGAGCATCGCGCGATCCTCGATGCGATCCGTGCGCGCGATCCCGACGCCGCGCGCCGTGCGATGGCCGAGCATCTCGATGAAGTGATTCGCATCTTCGGCCGCGCGCTCGACTGAGCGTGCGAATCGATTCGCTGCATGGTCGGCAGCGGTGGCGCGATGCGGCGCGGTTCCGGGTGCCGATACGGCCACCATCCCTTGCGAGGACACCGGCCGTCGGTATAGAACGAACGCAGCGACGCGAGCGACGCGTGCCGGCCCACCGGCATGCCGCCCGCGCGCCGAATGGAGTGTGACGAATGCGCGTGAACGATTGCCACAATTTCCACGACTTCCGCGAACTGGCGAAGCGGCGGTTGCCGGGGCCGATCTTCAATTACATCGACGGTGCGGCCGACGATGAAACCACGTATCGACGCAACACGAGCGCGTTCGAAAGCTGCGATCTGGTGCCGAACGTGCTGCGCGGCGTGCGCGATGTCGACCTGTCGGTGACGGTCATGGGGCAAAAGCTCGGCATGCCGGTTTATTGTTCGCCGACCGCGCTGCAACGCCTGTTTCATCATGACGGCGAGCGGGCCGTCGCCGCCGCGGCCGCGAAATTCGACACGATGTTCGGCGTGTCGTCGCTCGGTACCGTGAGCCTGGAAGAAGCCCGCGCGATCAGCCCGGGCCCGCAGGTCTACCAGTTCTACTTTCACAAGGATCGCGGCCTCAACCGCGAGATGATGAACCGCTCGAGGGAAGCCGGCGTGAACGTGATGATGCTGACGGTGGACAGCATCACCGGCGGCAATCGCGAGCGCGACAAGCGAACCGGCTTCTCGATTCCGTTCCGGCTGACGCTCGCGGGGATGACCGAGTTCGCGTTGAAGCCGGCCTGGGCGATCAACTACCTGACCCACGAGCGGTTCCGTTTGCCGCAGCTCGACCGGCACGTCGACATGGGCGGCGGCGCGATGTCGATCAGCCGCTACTTCACGGACATGCTCGACCCGTCGATGTCATGGGACGACGTCGCCGCGATGGTGCGCGAGTGGAACGGGCAGTTTTGCCTGAAAGGCGTGATGTCGGTCGACGACGCCCGCAGGGCGGCGGACATCGGTTGCACCGGCATCGTGTTGTCGAACCACGGCGGACGGCAACTGGACGGTTCGCGCGCCGCGTTCGACCAGCTTGCCGAGGTGGTCGACGCGGTGGGCGACCGGATCGACGTGATGATGGATGGCGGCGTGCAGCGGGGTTCGCACGTGCTGAAGGCGCTGGCGCTGGGGGCGAAGGCCGTCGGGCTGGGGCGTTATTACCTGTTCCCGCTCGCCGCCGCCGGGCAGCCCGGCGTCGAGCGCGCGTTGCAACTGATGCGCACGGAGATCGAACGCGACATGCGGCTGATGGGCTGCGCATCCGTCGCGCAGCTCGGGCGAAACCAGCTTCGTTTTCGCTGACGGCGGGTTTCGGCGCCATCCCGGCCTGCGTGCCGGCGCCGGCGTCGCGCGTTCAGAAGCGATCCGCGCGATACGGTGCCGGGTCGGTGAACGGCGCCTCGCCGGTCATCATCTCGGCCAGCAGGCGGCCGCTGACCGGGCCGAGCGTCAGCCCGTGATGGTTGTGCCCGAACGCGAACCACAGTCCGCGGTGCGCGGGCGCGGGGCCGATCACCGGGCGCATGTCGGGCGTGCACGGCCGGAAGCCGAGCCACGGATGCGGATCGAGCCGCTCGCCGAAACCGAACACCGGCCGCGCGACGCGTTCCGCGCGTTCGAGCTGCACGCCCGTGGGCGGAAGCCCGCGCCGCGCGATCTCGACGCCGGTCGTCAGCCGCAGCCCGCGTCGCATCGGCGCGATCACATAACCGTATTCGCGATCGACGATCGGCGCCGACGGCACGCCGCGCGCGGACGGCGCGTAGTGCATGTGGTAGCCGCGCTTCTCGCGCAGCGGGATCTTGTAGCCGAACTTGCCGAACACCGTGTCGGACCACGGGCCGAGCGCGACGACGACGGCCGGCGCGGCCGCCGGGCCGTCGTCGGTGCGCACCTGCCAGCCGGGCGACAGCGCGTCGAGGCTCGCGGCGTCGCCCGTCAGCAGCGTGCCGCCGCCCTGCACGAACAGGTGCGCATACGCTTTGACGAGCGCGGCCGGATCGACGACGCTTTTCGGGTCGAGCCAGTGCAGCGCGCCGCAGAAGCCCGGTGCGAGGCTCGGTTCGTGCGCGCGCAGCGCGGCCGCATCGAGCGGCGTGATGCCGAGCCCGTGGCGGCGCGCGGTGAGGCCGGCCTCGGCCACGCCGCGTTCGAATGCGGCCGGCGTGCGGAACGCTTCCAGCCAGCCACTGGCGCGGACCAGTTCGCCGACGCCGGCCCGCGCGATCAGCGCATCGTGCTCGACGATGCAGCGTTCGATCAGCGGCAGCATGTCGCGCGAGGCCGCCGCGTGACGCGGTGGCGCCGATTCCCACCAGAACCGTGCGAGCCACGGCGCGAACGCGGGCAGCGACGCGCTGTGCCAGTAGAGATCGGTGGAGCGGTTCAGCGCATAGCGCATCAGCGTGAACGGGCTGCGCGGGAACGGATACGGTTCGACCGACGAGCGCTCGATCAGCCCGGCATTGCCGAAGCTCGTGCCTTCGCCGGGCGCGCCGCGATCGACGAGGGCGACCTTGCGGCCGCGATCCTGCAGGTGCAGCGCGGCGGAGACGCCGACGATGCCGGCGCCGAGAACGATGACGTCGAAATCCATCGATGGTGAGTGACGGTTGGCGGGGCATCGGTGTTGCGTTCGCCGTGCCGCCGCGTGTTGGAGAGCGTTCGAGGCACAAGCATACTCGCGGCGGCGGCGACGCGCATCAACGCGTGTCGGCGAAGCCGGGCGCGGCCGGCCGCGTCAGAGCGCCATGCCGCGAGCCGTCACGCGACTGCGCGGTTCGTCGAGTCGGGCATGCGCGACAGCGGTCAGCCGGGACCGGATGGACGGCGCCGCGAGAATTTCCCGATGACGGAGCCCGGGCGATGTCCACATCGAGACAGGATTCGCGAGCCATCGCTCGAGCGCGCGATGCAGCTCCTCGTCGCGCCCGGTGCGTGACGCGTCCCGGGACGCGATCACCGCGATGCAGACGAGACTGTCCCACTGGTCTCGAACATGCCGCCAGTGCGGCGTGGCGATCGCCGTATCGGTCCAGCATGGTCCTGATCTGGTCCGGTGTCACGAACGCCCCGGCATGCACGACCGCACACCGGCCTTGCGCACCCCGGCGCGCAGGATCGGGCAGTGCGCGAGAACGTATGAAGTTTGTCGTGCACGGCGAGCAATCCGCTGATCAATTTACGACGTCGCACCGGACCGATGATGTCGGCCAACGCATTCGTCCACCTCATCGGGACGCAGCCCGGAATCAGCACGATTTCCGACGTTTTCGCGGGTGTTTCCCACTGCTTGGTGATCCGAATTTTTGCCTAAGATGAAGAAATCTTGCGCGTAATTCGGTGCTTGCACGCGCATGGAGGGAGGCAGGAGGCAGCGCCGGAGCGATGCCAGCGGATGTTGCCATCATGGATGCGAAAGTGTGCGCGGCGGCTGCCTGTCTTGCGACGGCAACGACGCCAACGGGCGCGGCGGAGATCGCCGCACGGACGACGAGCCGGCCCGGCCGGATCACTTCGCTGCGCCACGCCTTGCTCG
>NZ_JACFYV010000069.1:0-31789 GCF_016759955.1 Burkholderia sp. KCJ3K979 | reverse complement strand
GGTTGTACGCGACCCGCGTCTTGCCGTACGCGATCGCGCTCGTCGCGAAATCGAGCAGCAGCGGCGGCTTGCCGGCCCGCGGATACGCGGCGCAGAACGGGTTCGTGCCGAAACGCGGATCGGTGCCGTGCAACGGCGCGACCAGCAGGTCGCCCGGCACGTTGACGAAATGGAACGACACGAGCCCCGCGTGCGCGCACTGCTCGGCCCAGTGCCCGATGCGGCCGAGGTGATGGACGTCGCGCAGCCCGATCGCGCAGATGCCCATGCGCCGCGCGCGCTCG
This sequence comes from Burkholderia sp. KCJ3K979, assembly GCF_016759955.1. Classification (NCBI taxonomy): domain Bacteria; kingdom Pseudomonadati; phylum Pseudomonadota; class Betaproteobacteria; order Burkholderiales; family Burkholderiaceae; genus Burkholderia; species Burkholderia sp. KCJ3K979. Next base: position 31,505 of record NZ_JACFYV010000069.1, on the reverse strand, counting down.
ATCCCTTCGACCATCGCCTCGAACGCGATCACCTGGCCGAAGCCGCGCCCGCCGTCGATCGTCAGCACCGCGCCGCCGTCGCGCACGATCGACGCGTGCCCGTTCAGCTGCAACTGCCCTTCCCGCCACGACGCGACGTAATTCGGGATCATCCCGATCCCGTGCGAATCGTGGCCCGCGAGATTCGCGCCGACCAGGTGATCGGCGACGAGCGTCGCTTCGCGCGGGTTACTGCCGGCCCGTTCCCAGAGTGCCGCGACGAACGCATGCAGCGGTTCGGCGCGCATGCGCAGCGGTGCGGTATCGGGCGTCGGCAGTGCGGTCATCGGCAACACTCCATCCAGTCGGTTCGGGTCGGGCAATCGGTACGTCCGATGCTGCGACGATCAGCGCGCGGTCGCGATCACGTCGGCCACCGCCGCCGTGAGCTTCTTCGCGTACGGCACGTGCAGGAACTCGTTCGGGCCGTGCGCGTTCGACTTCGGCCCGAGCACGCCGCACACCATGAATTGCGCGGCGGGAAAGCCTTCCTGAAGCACGTTCATCAGCGGGATCGTGCCGCCGAGGCCCATGTACGCGCAGTCGGCGCCGAAGTGGCGGCGCGATGCGGCGTCGAGCGACGACGCGAGCCACGGCGCGAGATCCGGCGCGCTCCAGCCCGTCGCGGCGCCGGCGTCCGGCTTGAACGTGACCTTCGCGTTGTACGGCGGATCGAGTTCGAGCAATTCCTTCAGCTGCTGCACCGCCTGCGCGGCGTCGACGAGCGGCGGCAGCCGCAGCGACAGCTTGAACGCGGTACGCGGACGCAGCACGTTGCCCGCATCGGCGAGCGCCGGCATGCCGGCCGCGCCGGTGACCGACAACGACGGACGCCACGTCGAATTCAGCAGCGCCTCGCGCGGGTCGGTCGTGGTCGGCAGCACGGGCTTGCCGTCCTGGCCGCACGCCCAGGGCAGCCCCTTCCATACCGTGTCGCCGAGAATCGCGGCGGCGGCCTCGGCTTCGCGCACGCGGCTCGACGGAATCTCGCAATGGAACGCGCCCGGCAGCAGATTGCCGTTCTTCGCGTCCTCGAGGCGTTCGAACAACTGGCGCATCACGCGGAAGCTCGACGGCGCGATGCCGCCGTACACGCCCGAGTGGATGCCTTCTTCCAGCACCTCGACCTGCAGGTCGCCGGACACGAGGCCGCGCAGCGACGTGGTGAGCCACATCTGGTCGTAGTTGCCCGCGCCCGAATCGAGGCACACCACCAGCGATACCTGGCCGAGCCGGTCGCGCAACGCGTCGACGTAAGGCAGCAGGTCGTAGCTGCCCGACTCCTCGCAGGTCTCGATCAGGCCGACGCAGCGCGGCCGCTCGATGCCCTGCTCGTCGAGCGCGCCGAGCGCCGCGAGGCTCGCGTAGATCGCATAGCCGTCGTCCGCGCCGCCGCGACCATACAGCTTGCCGTTCTCGAACTTCGGCGTCCACGGGCCGAGGTCCGCGCGCCAGCCGTCGAATTCGGGCTGCTTGTCGAGGTGGCCATACAGCAGGATCGTGTCGGTACTGCCCGAGCGGGTGGCCGGCGACTCGAAGAAGATCACCGGCGTGCGGCCCGGCAGGCGCACGATTTCGAGCTTCAGGCCCTTCACGGGTTGCCGCTCGGCCCACTGCGCGGCGTCGGTGACGACGCGCTCGAGATAGCCGCGCTTCGCCCAGTCGGGGTCGAATGCGGGGCTCTTCGCGGGGATCGCGATGTAGTCGGTCAGCGCATGGAGGATTTCATCGTTCCACTTGCGCTCGATGAAGGTAACGAGCTTGTCATGGTCGAGGACGGGGGTAGTGTCGACGGAAGTCATGGTGGGGTGCCTGGATCGGGCTGACGAAAACCCAGATCATACGCCGATGCTCCCCTGCCGGCGCCCCGCCTGGCCGTTCAGCCAGCGTTCGGAAACGCGTCGCGCAGCCCGGCCGCGCAGGCGAGCGCGTCGCGCCATAGCCGTCGCGTGAGCTCACCCGCATCCTCTTCGCGCGCGAGCGCCGCGGCCTCGCCCGACCACAGCAGCGAGAAATCGTCGCGGCCCTGCCGCTCGAACGCGCCGCGCAGCGGATCGACCGCGGCCGTCGCGAGCGGAAACGCGGGCGCGAGCGCACTCATCGGCCCCTGTTCCCGCATGAAGCGCGTCAGCAGCCCGCGCGCGGGGCGGCCCGTGTACAGGTTGGTGATGCGCGTACCGTCGTCGCGGGCGGCGCGCACGGCCGCACGATGCTGGGCCGAACGACCGGCTTGCGGCGTCAGCAAATAGCCGGTGCCGATCTGCACCGCGCTCGCGCCGAGCGCGAACGCGGCCGCGATGCCGCGCCCGTCGGCGATCGCACCGGCCGCGATTACCGGCGCGCGTACGGCATCGACGATCTGCGGCAGCAACGCGAACAGGCCCGGCTGCGCGTGGATATCGTCGGTCAGGAACATCCCGCGATGGCCGCCGGCCTCCGCCCCCTGCGCGACGATCGCGTCGACGCCGCGCGCATCGAGCCAGCGCGCCTCCTCGACGGTCGTCGCGGACGACACCACCTGCGCGCCCGTGCGGCGCACACGGTCGAGCAGCGTGTCGTCCGGCAGTCCGAAGTGGAAGCTCACGACGGCCGGCCGCAGTTCCTCGACGACCGCGCACATCGCATCGTCGAACGGCGCGCGGCCGGGGCCGCCTTTCACGTCGGCCGGGTCGAGCCCGGCTTCCGCGTAGTAGCCGGCGAGCGCCGCGCGCCAGCGCGCATCGACCTCGGCATCGGCATCGGGCGCGGGCGGCGCGTGGCAGAAGAAATTCACGTTGAACGGCGCGGCCGTGCGCGCGCGGATCGCCGCGATCTCGTCGCGCAACTGCTGCGGGCCGAGCGCCGCGCACGCGAGCGAACCGAGCCCGCCGGCTTCGCACACGGCGATCGCGAGCGAGCTCAGCGAGCCGACCATCGGCGCCTGGATCAACGGCAAACGGGAAGGCAGCATCGTCATCGGAATCCCTTTTAGTATGAGTGGCCCTCGCCACATCGGTGGTGCTTTTCATCGTCGCGCACGAGCGGCCGCACCGAGCGCGCCCGCTACGTGCCGCCGCGATCCATCCCGCGCCGGTACGCGGCCGGGCTCGTCGCCGCGACGCGCCGGAAATGCCGGCGCAGCGATTCCTCGGAACCGAACCCTGCGCGCGCCGCGACCTGCGCAAGCGGCAACGCGGGCTGCGCTTCGAGCATGTCCTTCGCGACGTTCACGCGTTCGCGGATCAGCCACGCGAGCGGCGACATCCCCGTCGCATCCGCGAACTGACGCTGCAGCGTGCGCGTGCTCATCGCGGCCTGCGCGGCGAGCGAGGCCAGCGTGTGCGGCTCGGCCGCATGCGCGCGCATCCAGTCGATCAGCTTCGCGAGCCGGTCGGTGCCGCCCGGTGCGACCGGACGCGGCACGAACTGCGCCTGTCCGCCGTCGCGATGCGGCGGCAGCACGAGGCGCTGCGCGACGCGGTTGGCGATCGCGCCGCCATGATCGCGGCGCACCAGATGCAGCAGCATGTCGAGCCCCGCCGCCGAGCCGGCCGACGTGACGATCTGCCCTTCGTCGACGTACAGCGCATCGGGATTCACGCGCAGCGCCGGATAACGCGCCTGCAGACGTTCCGCATACCGCCAGTGCGTCGTCACGGTGAGGCCGTCGAGCACGCCGGCCGCCGCCAGCACGAACACGCCCGAACAGATCGAGCAAAGCCGCGCGCCGCGCCGATGCGCGGCCCGCAGTTTCTTCAGCAACGGCTCGGGCGGCAGTTCGTCCGGGTCGCGCCAGCCCGGAATCACGATGGTGTCCGCGCGATCGAGCGTCGCGAGCCGGTAAGGCGCGGCAACGGTAATGCCGCCCGCCGCGCGCACGGGCCCCGGCTCGCTCGCGCAGACCGCGAAGCGATACCAGTCGACGCCGAGTTCAGGGCGCTCGAGCGCGAACAGCTCGACCACGCAGCCGAATTCGAACGTGCAGAGGCGATCGTAGGCGAGCGCGACGACGAGATGATTGTGCATGGCGCGATGTTACCGGAACTTGTCGATCGCGCCACTGCCGCAAAACGCGCCGAACCGCGATACTGCCCTTCATTGCGGCGCGTTCCGTGCCCGCTCAACCAGGAGAGCCCGACCATGTCCCATGTCACCGACGTCCCTGCCGCCGACAGCGCCGCCGCCCTCGCGCATTTCGAGGCCTCGCTGCGCTTCGAGACCGATTGCTGGGACGTGCACGACGCCTTCGCGTCCGGCACGCCCGATTTCGTGCTGCTCGACGTGCGCGGCCCCGACCAGTTCGCCGCCGGCCACGTGCCCGGCGCGCGCAACCTGCCGCGCCGCAAGATCATCGAAAGCAAGCTCGCCGGTTGTCCGGCCGATACGCTGTTCGTCGTCTACTGCGCGGGGCCGCACTGCAACGGCGCCGCGCGCGCGGCGATCCAGCTGGCGCGCCTCGGCCGCCCGGTCAAGCTGATGATCGGCGGCGTGACGGGCTGGCTCGACGAAGGTTTCGCGCTGAGCAACGACGTGCAGCCGGCGGACGCCGAAGCCGCCTGATCGTCACCAAAAGCGCAACAATCAATTGCCGGCACACAAACGGAAAAAGCGCGACAATCAGCCTCATTGCAGTTCGGACGGAGCAGCACCATGCATGATGCAGTCCTGATTCAAGTGGCCGGTTCAGTCGCGGCGATCGCGCTCTATTTCCTGCCGGCCGTCATTGCCGACCGGCGCGGCCGGCACGACAAGCTGACGATCGCGATGTTCAACGCGCTGTTCGGGTGGACGGGCATCGGCTGGCTGATGACGCTGTACTGGGCGTGCCAGCCGAACCCGCGCACCGACGTCGCGCAAACGATCCTGGCAAAGCGCCGCGGCGTCAGCATGCGGACCTTCTCGACCGGCCTCGTCGAACGCGTGCAGCGCCGCGTCGCCGCCCAGGAGCAATGGGCGGAAAAGCAAGGCTGCCGTTAAGTCCCGCCTTCCCCTTCACCGATTCGCGTCGAACTTCGGCATCCTGACGTTGGTCGACGCGCGGTAATCCCACTTCAGTGCGTCGCGCGGCGGCCAGCCGCCCGCGCGCAACCGCGCCGCGAACGCCCCCGCCGTCACTGCCCGTGCGATCCGCTCTCCCGGACACCCATGCGGCCCCGTGCCGAAGCCGAAATTCGGCCCCGCCGGGCGGCCGGGCGTCAGCCGGTGCGGATCGCGGTGCACGGCCGGATCGCGGTTCGCCGCGGCCAGCACGACGAGGATCGCGTCGCCGGCTTCAACGCTCACGCCTTCGATCGTCGTGCGTGCCGCGACGAAGCGGCGCGTGTTCTGCACCGGCGTATCGAAACGCCCGACTTCGGCAACGAATGCATCGAGCGCGGCCGCATCCGGCACCCCGCCTGAGTCGCCCACGTCGCCGTTCCATGCCACGAGCGCATTGCCGAGCCATGCGGCGGTCGCCTCGCACGTCTGCGACAACAACCCGACCAGATTCGCAACCAGCGCGCCGCTCGCGTGCCAGCCCGACGCGCGGGCCGCCTGCTGCACCGCGGCGACCAACGTGCCGTCGTGCGCACGCGACTGCGCGACACGTTCCGTCATCCGGTCGAGCAGATGCCGCGCAGCGTCGCTCGCGCGCGCCAGCGCCGCGGCATCCGACAGCGGCGACAGCGCGGCGACGAACTCGACGACGCGCGCCGCGATGTCGTCGAGCTGCGTTTCGTCGAAACCGAGCAGATCGGCCACCGCGCCCACGGGCACGGTCATGCACCACACGTTCAGCGCGTCGGCATCGCCGGGCGCCGGCAACCGCCGCGCGGCGAGCACCTCCGCGCGATCGCGCAATGCCTCCGTATCGATCGGCGCGAACGCCGCGCGCAACGCCTCCTTCGGCACGTCGTGTCGCGACGCGCCATCGTTCATGCGCACCAGTTCGCCGAACAGCGCGCCGGCTGTCGTGCCGCGCAACGCGGGCGGCACCGGCGCGTCGAGCGGGCGCACGCGGCAGGCCGGATGGCATAGCACGGCCGTCACGGCCGCCGCGCGGCTCGCGACCCACAGGCCGAGCGTGGCGTCGAACGCGAGCGGCGGCCCGTCGACGAGCGCGGCGTAATAGGGATAGGGATCGCGGTGCGTGACCGCGGCAATGGGATCGGTCGGGTTCATGCGCTCAGTATCGGCGCAGTGCGCCGCCGCATGTTTCGGGATGGCGTGAAATGTCGCTGCGCGGACGCCGCGCATCGCGGCGGCCGGCCGACGTCAGGCCGCCGATCGATAGCGGTGCGACTGCATGCGCAGCCGGACCCGCCCGGCCGAAATCGCGCGCGGCTCGGGCACCACCGTGTCGTGATGGAACATTTCCTGCCGGAACTCGCCGCTTTCGTCGAACCACTGGCAGATCAGCCAGTCGTCGTCGTCGAACACGACCGGCCCGGCATACGTGACGGTCATGCGCGGCCCGCCCGTTTTCAGCGTCACGACATCGCCCACGCGAAACCTGACGCGGTGATTTTCTCGGATCGTCATCGCTCTCTCAGCTTTTTATATATTGAATATATTGATATTCCCGGCGGCCCACTTACCGGTCATTGGAACGTGCCGAAGATTATCAATCAAAAAATCATCCGGCAACTCCCGCGCACGGAAACGCTCTGAACGAGAACCTGCAACAATGCGCGATATCGTCACGTATGACGGCCCGCCGGGCGTCAGATCTGGCGCGGCTGACGCGCCGGCGGCAGCAGAACGGGCGGAAATGCGGAGAATGGACGATGATTTTCGCGTCGTCATCGACGATTATTCGGACGCGAAATAGGTTGATTATTGTCAATCAATGTTTCGGTGGAAACGATTTCTGATTTTATTAGGGTTCATTCGTCTGACAAAATCGGCGAATTATCCGGCGCCGCAAACCAGCGGTTGATATCGCTTCCCGGCACGGCTGCCCGGCTAAAGGTGAACGTGCCGTCGCGCCGCATCTCCGTCGCCGCGCGCAGGAACGCGCCGAGCGCGGCCCGCGCCAGCGCGCCGCCGACGCTGACGCGCTTCACGCCGAGCGCCGCCAGCTCGTCGAGGCTCAGCAACCCGCCCTGCAGGCCCATGACGACATTGACCGGCGCGCCGACCGCCCGCGTCACCGCCGCGATCTCGTCGGCGTCGGTGATGCCGGGCGCGTACAGCACGTCGGCGCCGGCGTCGCGATAGGCGACGAGCCGCGCGATCGTGTCGTCGAGATCGCGGCGGCCGTGCAGGTAGTTTTCGCAGCGGGCGGTCAGCGTGAACGGAAACGGCAACGCGCGCGCCGCGTCGACGGCCGCCGCGATGCGCTCGACCGACGCGTCGCGCGCATAGATCGGCGTATCGGCGCGGCCCGTCGCATCCTCGATCGAGCCGCCGACCGCGCCCGCCTCGGCCGCCAGCCGGATCGTCTCGGCCACCGTGTCGGGCGCGTCGCCGAAACCGTTCTCGAGATCGGCGCTCACCGGCAGGCCGCCCGCGGCGACGAGATCGGCGATGTGATCGAGCATCGCGTCGCGGTCGATCGCGTTGTCGGGCCGCCCTTTCGAAAACGCGTAGCCGGCGCTCGTCGTGGCGAGCGCCTCGAAGCCGGCCATCGCGAGCAGTCGCGCGGTGCCGGCGTCCCACGGGTTCGGGATGATGAACGCGCCGGGGCGCGTGTGCAGCGCGCGGAAAGCTTCGGCGTGGCGGGCTTGCTGGTCGGAACGGGTCATCGTGAACTCCGGGAAGGTGTTGACGGTGAGCTTACGCCGGTCGTGCACGCGACGTTTCAGCGTTTGCCGAAATGTCGTCGCGCAACCCGGAAGAACGCGCGCCAAGGCCGAATGCAGGCCACCGCGCCGGGCCGCTCGCGTCAATTTACGTCGATGCGGACGCCCCGCCGTCGATGCCGAGCAACACGTCGGCGACGGCCTCGGAGAACCGCATCGCGCGACCGTCGATGAGCACGCGATCCGGATTCGACGGATCGCGCACCGCTTGCGGCACGCCGTGCGCGATCAGCACGCGCGCGCACGCTTCCCAGTCGGGATCGCCGACGCCCTCCGGTTCGTTGACGGACGCCCAGGACAGCGTACCGAGCGCGTCGCTGCCGAATCCGTGCAGCTCACGCCAGCTTGCGCCGCGCGCGAGCAGGAACGCCAGAAGTTCGGCATCGCCGCGGAACACCGCGTGATTCAGCGCGCTCGCGTCCCAATCGCCGCCTCGCGCGGCGATCGGCCAGCCCAGCTCCACCATTACCTTCACCGCCTCGCGCGAACCCCACGCGGCGGCGTCCGGCAGCAGCCGCAGTTGCTCGTCGGCCAGCGCACCGGGCAGCTCGGGATGCTTCGCCTGAATGCGCCGTGCGTCGTCGGCATCGGCGCGCGCGCAGGCCGCCACGAACGCATCTTGTGCGTCGAGCGTCTCCTCGGCTCCGGCAGCGCGCAGCAGCGCCGCGACGTCGGACAACCCGGCCTGCATCGCGAGCCGGTACGCGCTGACGCCCGTCGCGGTCCGCGCGCGGGGGTCGGCGCCGGCTTCCAGCAGCGCGGCGACATGGCGCGCCGGGCAACGCACGGCGATCGCGCGCAGCAACGGCGCGCCCCACGTCTTCGTCGGCCCTTCGCCGGCCGGTTCGTTGGGGTCGCCGCCGTGCGCGAGCAGCAACTCGAGCGCGGCCCCGTCCGGCACGTCGAGCGCGCGCCGCAACGCATTCGTCCCGCCCACCCGTGCGCCGTGCTCGAGCAGCAGACGCGTACACGCCGGATTCTCCACCGAGTGATACAACGATTCGCCGTCGTTCGGATCGGCGCCGGCTTCCAGCAGCATCGCGGTGAGCGCCGGATCGCGATTGACGCCGACGGCGCCATACAGCGCCGACAACGGTTCCGACGCGTCGGGCTCGGCGAGCGAGGCCGGCGGATACCGGTTGCCGATCCGCTGGTTCGGATCGGCGCCTGCATCGAGCAGATGGCGCGCACACGCACGCAGCCTGACTGCGAATTCGGGAAGCTGCCCGAGCCGCGAATGCGTGACGGCGACGAGCGGCGGCAACTTCAGCGCACCGCCGGCGCGTGCGATCCAGCCGGGATCGGCGGCCAGCGCCGCCTTCACCGCGTCGAGATCGCCCGCCGCGCATGCAATCGCCGGGTCCGCCGACACGAGTTCGGGATGATCGCGCAGCAGTTGCGCGGCGACGCGCGGCCGGGCCGCGTCGAAACCGCCGGTCACGTCGGCGCCGTAGGCGAGGTCGAGCCAGCGCCGGCTCAACAGCGCGCGCGGTTGCCGCGCGAGCGCATGCGTTTCGACGAACGCGCCGAGATCGGCCCATGAAGCAAAGCCGTACTCGCGTGCGATGCAGGACTGCGCGTCGTGCAGGCGGAGCCCGAGCGCGAGCGTTTCGTCATGCGTGCGATGCGCGGCGACCGGCAGCGATGCGACGAAGCGCGCGACGGCACCGGCATCGCCCTGCCGGTACAGGCGCAACAATGCCTTGGCCTGCTTTTTCAGATGATCGGGATGAGCGTCGGGAGGCAGCTTTTTCATGCGAATCCTTGTGCATGGATGGCCGAAGGTCCGCAATACCGCCAGCACGAAGGATGGGGAAAGACTGGATTTGCCGCGACAGGTGGGTTGAACCCTTTCCGCGGACCCGGAAGCGACCTGCATCGCTGCCCGGTATCGTAGGCGACGGCCGTCGGCATCGTCAACCGTGCCGCGCGGCGCCGCTCAGCCCGCGAGTTGCTTCGTCAGGAAGATGCGGGTGTGCCCGACCGGATAATCGGGCAGCTCGCCGAAGCGGACATAGCCGCGCTTCTCGTAGAACGGCCGCGCCTGGAAGTCGAACGTGTCGAGCCACGCGCTGTGGCAGCCGCGCGCGACGGCCTCTCGTTCGGCCAGATCCATGATGCGCGTGCCCGCGCCCTGGCCGCGCGCGGCCTCGGGCACGACGAGCAGGTCGACATGCAGCCAGCCGAACGCCGTGCCGCCCCACAGGCCGCCGACCACCGAACCGGCCGCGTCGGTCACGATCACGGCCAGCGGCCGGAAGTCGGCCGGGCCGGCCTGGCTTTCGTTGAAGCGGACGAGCGGCGCGACGATCTGCTTGCGCACCTCCGCGTCCGCCGCGTCGGTCACTGCATAGGTCAACGTCATCGGTTACGTCGGGTAGTCAATGAAAGTGGGTTCAACCAGCCGCACATCCCCGCACACGTCAAACGACGTACGCGCCCTTCGCGTGCAGTTCCGCTTCGGTTCGCTCGAGCGCCGCGATCGCGTCGCTGCCTTCGAGCGCCAGCAACTGCGCGACCAGCGTCTCGGCCATCGCATGCGCGGCCACCAGCGACGGAAAGAACGACGGGCTGTCGTGCGTGAAGATCAGTTGCGCGTCCGCGTGCAGCGCGATCGGCGACACGGCGCTATCGGTGATCGCGACGATCTTGCTGCCCTGCGCCTTCGCGGCCTGCGCGACGCGCGTCGCCTCGGCCGAATACGGCGCGAAGCTGACGATCACGGTCACGCTCTGCTTCGCGATCGTGCGCAGCTCCATTTCGAGCGAACCGGCGACGCCGTTGAGCAGCGACACGGTCGGACGAAACAGCCGGTAGCCGTAGACGAAACCGAACGCGACCGGATAGCACGAGCGGAACCCCGCCACATGCACGTGCGATGCCTTGCGGATCAGCTTCGCGGCATCGGCGAGCGCGTGCTCGTTCTGCGAGGCGGTCGCCGACAGGTTGTGCTGCTGCGCGGCCAGCAGGTCGTGCGCGAGCGACGCCTTCGCGTCGGGCCGCACGAGCGAGCGAGCGCGCTGCGTGAGCGGCTCGGGCCGCGTGCGCACGCGCGCGACGCACAGGTCGCGCAGCTCGTTCCAGCCGGGAAAGCCGAATTGCTGCGCGAGCCGCACGAGCGACGCAGGCTGCACCTGCGCGCGCTGCGCGACCTTGCGCATCGACGACGTGGCGACTTCGTCGGGATGATCGAGCAGGAAGGCCGCGCCCGCCTGGAATTGCGGGCTCAGCTCGGAAAATTGCGTCCGGATCCGGGACGCGAGTTCGTCGAAATTGGCGGCCATCTTGGTGGGAACGGGAACCGGTCGTCCATGGTATCACCGGCCCCGCGCCCACCGGTCAGCGCAGCACTTCGACGTGATCGGCGTCGACCTTCACGCGGCCCGACCATTTGCGCTCGAATTCGCCGTTCAGCTTCACTTCGTTCTTGTCGCTGACGGGCTGGCCCGCCGCCCACAGCTTGTGGTCGATCTCGACGCGGATCGTGCCGGTGGCGTCGGCGAACTCGTAATCCTCGCCGCCGACGTGCTTGACGATGCGCCCCTGCAACTGCACGTGCTGGTCATCCTTGCCGTTGGCGAGCAGCTCCTTCACGGTGGTCGTGGTCAGCGCGGACGGCCCCGTGTATTGCGCGTAGACGGCGGCAGGCAGCGCGACGAGCGCGACCGCCAGGATTCTGGCCAGGTGTTTCATGATCTCGGTCCTCTTCTTCGATGTGGCGCCGCGCTCCGTTGAACGCGACGGCGCCAGATTACGGACCGTAAGATTAAGCAAACCTGAAGGGCATGCCGAAGTGACACGGTGCCGCATTGGACGAGTACGAAAACCGCGCCGCGCACCGCGCGCATTTAAGCTCGGCCTAAGACACGTACGCTTATCATGGGAATCCCGGGCGCCACGGCGCCCCCGTTGGAGAGACACGAATTCATGCGCGTACTGCTCGTCGAGGACGATCCGCTGATCGGCAGCGGGCTCGAACAGGGCCTCAAACAGGAAGGCTTCGCGGTCGACTGGGTGAAGGACGGCGACGCCGCGTCGCTGGCGCTGCGCGCGACCGGCTACGGGCTGCTGCTGCTCGATCTCGGGCTGCCGAACCGCGACGGTTTGTCCGTGCTCGCCGCGCTGCGCCGCCGCGACGAAAACCTCCCCGCGATCATCATCACCGCACGCGACGGCGTGCCCGACCGCATCGCCGGCCTCGACAGCGGCGCGGACGACTATCTCGTCAAGCCGTTCGAGCTCGACGAGCTGCTCGCCCGCATCCGCGCGGTCAACCGCCGCCATGCGGGCCGCGCGCAGACGACGCTCGCGATCGGCCCGCTGCGGCTCGATCCCGTCAAGCACCTTGTCTGGCTCGACGACGACGAAGTGCCGCTGTCGCCGAAGGAATTCGTGCTGCTGCACGAGCTGATGCGCGAACCGGGCGCAGTGATTTCGCGCGAACAGTTCGAGGAACGGCTGTACAGCTGGGGCGAGGAAATCGAGAGCAACGCGGTGCAGGTGCATATCCACAACCTGCGCAAGAAACTCGGCCACGACATGATCCGCACGGTGCGCGGCGTCGGCTACCGGATCGGTGACGGCACGTGACGCGCATGCAACGCGCGGTCGCGCGCTGGCGCAACGCGTCGCTGCGGCGGCGCCTGCTGACGTGGCTGCTGCCGGCCGCGTGCGTGATCGGCCTGGTCGCGAGCGCCGGCACCTACTGGGGCGCGCTGCGCGAACTCGACGACCTGCTCGACGACCAGATGCGCAGCATGTCGAAACAGATCGTCGTCGGCCCGAACGGCGAGCTGTCGTTCAGCAACCACGCCAAAGGCAAGCACGGCTTCGAAGCGAGCGACCCCGATGCGGTGCTGCTGCAAGTGTGGCGCAACGGCACGCTCGTGTATTCGACCGACCGCGATTCGAAGCTGCCGGCGCCCGCGCAGCAGGGCATCGCGAGCGTCGACGTCGGCGGCCAGCCGTGGCGCACCTATGTGACCGAACGCGGCGGCACGACGATCCGGCTCGCGCAGGCGCGGCATGCGCGCTGGGAGGCGATCGCGGGCATCGCCGTCCATCTGCTCTGGCCCGTGTTCTCGATGCTGCCGCTGCTCGCGCTCGGCCTGTGGTTCGGCATCGGCGCGGGGCTGCGGCCGTTGCGGGCGATCGCGTCCGGCCTGAAACGCAGGAATGCGAACAACCTCGAACCGGTCGACGTCGCATCGATGCCGAACGAGGTCCGCCCGCTCGCCGAAGCGATCAACGACCTGCTCGCGCGCCTCGACCGCTCGTTCACGCTGCAGCGCCACTTCATCGCCGATGCCGCGCACGAGCTGCGTACGCCGATCATGGGGCTGTCGATCCAGTCGCAATTGCTGCGGCGCGCGGCGAGCGCCGAGGAACGCGAGCACATCCTCGCGCAGATCCATGCGGGCACGACGCGGCTCGGCCACCTCGCCGAACAATTGCTGACGCTCGCCCGCCTCGAACCCGATGCGCAGGCGGTCGTCGCCGCATCGGCGCCGGTCGATCTCGCCGCGCTGTGCCGCTCGGTGGTGTCGGACCGCGCGCGCGTCGCCGACGCGCACCGGATCGATCTCGGCGCGATCGTCGACGCACCCGTGATCGCCGCGGGCAACGCGGACACGCTGCGCGTGCTGCTGAACAACCTCGTCGACAACGCGATCCGCTATGCGGGCGAAGGCGCACGCGTCGACGTGTCGGCGCGCATCGACGGCACGACGCCCGTGCTCGAAGTCGCCGACGACGGCCCCGGCATTCCGGAAGCCGAACGCACCGACGTGTGGGAACGCTTCTATCGCGGCGAAGGCGCGCAGGCCGCCACGTCGTCGGGCAGCGGGCTCGGGCTGTCGATCGTCAAGCGGATCGCCGAACAGCATCGCGCGACCGTCTCGCTCGGCACCACGCGCGGCGGGCGCGGGCTGACCGTCACGGTGCGCTTCCCGCCGCCGGCCTGACGCGCGGGCGGCCCGAAGGCTTGTCCACAGATAATGTTGGCAAGCTTGTGGACAACCTTCCATTAACGGCACCAAGCCCTTGATCGGAAAGGGTTTGTCGTGCGTGCGCGGCAAATGCGCCCGCCACGGACAAGCAAGCACGCATGCGCGTCAGTTATCGCGAACGATCCGCCCGACCCAAGGCCCGGTCGAGGTCTCGCAGATGTTCGCGTGCTCTCCCACGCTGCGATACAGACACCCCTTCGTCTGTGGACGCTCGCCCGTCAATTTGACAACCAGTTGTCCATTACGTAAAATGGTTGTCAATTTACGATCCGAGCTGGACATGACGAAATCCGACAAGTTGACCGCCGTCGCGCTGTCCGTATTCCGGTTGAACGGCCTGCTGATCGAATGGGGCAACACTTTCGCCGGGCCGCACGGCTTGACCAGCGCGCGCTGGCAGGTGTTGGGCGCGATCTCGATGGCGCCAGACGCGCCCAACATCCCGCAGATCGCCGACGCGATGGGCATCACGCGGCAGGCCGTCCTGAAACAGATCAACGTGCTGACCGACGAAGGGCTGGTGCTGTCGTTGCCCAATCCGGCGCACAAGCGCTCGCCGTTGTATGCGCTGACGCCGCGCGGCGAAGCGGCCTATCAGGCCGTGGTCGAGCAGTGGCAGCGGCATGTCCGCGACATCGCCGGCGACTTCAGCTCGACCGACCTCGACGCGGCGCTGCGCGTGCTGTCGGCGATGTCCGGCGCGCACGGCCAGGACGGCCACGCGTAGCCGCCCGCTTGCCCTCTACCTACCCCAGGAGCACCCATGCCCCAGTTCAAGCCGATGGACCCGGCCTTTCCGATCCAGCAACAGATTGCGATCGACGCCGACCCGGTCGTGCTCGTCAACCTGTTCACGCTCGCAGCCGCCGACGAAGCCGATTTTCTCGCCGTATGGCAAGACGATGCGGCATTCATGAAGCGGCAGCCGGGATTCATCTCGACGCAGCTTCACCGCGCGCTCGGCGACAGCCCGACCTACCTGAACTACGCGATCTGGGAATCGACGGACGCGTTTCGCGCGGCCTTCACGCACCCGGAGTTCGTCGCGAAGCTGTCGGCCTATCCGTCGTCCGCCGTCGCCAGCCCGCACCTGTTCCAGAAGGTCGGCGTGGCCGGTATCTGTACGGCGTGAGCCCGCGTGCGAAGCGTGGCAGCGTGTGGCGTCGGCCAAATCGCGCACGCGGACTTCTCCACAGAAAATGTTGGCAAGCTTGTGGATATCCTGCGCACCACGACGCTAAACCCTTGATCCGATGGACTTTGGCACGCGTGATGCAGACGCGGCGTGCGTCATGGCCATCGCGCACACCGCTTCGCCGCACTTCGCATCACGACGCCACGATGATGTCGTCCCGATGCACGTCCGATGCTCGTCTAACCCCGCACGCATACCGGGCCGGCGCTGCGCCACTTACCCACAGATTGTGTTGGCAAGCTTGTGGATATCCTGCGCAAGCCTGCGCTAACCCGTTGATCGGTCTACGGTTCGTGCCGCGTGTCACCGTTTCGGCAGCGCGCGGTAGCGGCCCGCGCGAACACGGACGATTCAGTGCGATCGCAGCGCGGCGCCGATGCCTTGACGCCCCCGCCCGTCACCCATCAAGATCACGCAAGCCGCACGCGGCCGCGCAGCGCCGGGGACGCGCGTCGGCGCCACGGGCCGGCCGTTCCGCCGGCACCGCATGACGACATTTCAATCCGAGGAAGACCATGGAACACTTCACCGCGTGGCAATTGCTCATCTCGCTCGTGCTCGTCGCCATCGTCGTCTATCCGTACGTCCGCATCGTCCGGCGCACCGGGCATTCGGGCTGGTGGATCCTGACGATGTTCGTCCCGGTGCTGAACTTCATCATGCTGTGGGTGTTCGCGTTCGCGCGCTGGCCCGCCGTCGGCGATCGGCAGCCCTGAGCGTTGCCATCGCGGCAGCGCGCGGGCTTGTCCACAGATTATGTTGGCAAGCATGTGGATAGCCTGCGCATACCGCGATCAAGCACTTGATCCGAAAGACTTTGTCCGCGCCGCCTCGAAAGCGGCACGCGGGCGGTCAATCGTCGGTTGCGTACCTTCTCGGCGCGTGACGCCCCGCCAGCCACCCCAGCCGCCATGCTTGTCCACAGATTGTGTTGGCAAGCGTGTGGATAGCCTGCGCATACCGCGGTCAAGCACTTGATCCGAAAGACTTTGTCCGCGCTGCTTCAAACCCGGCACGAGGGCGCATGTCGCGCCGCACGCCGCCGTTCGCGGGCTTGTCCACAATTTTTGTTGGCAAGCATGTGGATATCCTGAGCATGCGCGATCTAAGTCGTTGATCGCACAACGTTTGATCGCGCGGGTCACGACCGCGGCACGGCGCGCCCGCGACGCTCGCCACGCACGCCGTGCCGCGCCGCTCAACCGAACGTCTGCGCGACGATGCGCGCGACCGACGCGATCACGTCGTCCTTCGCCCGCGCATCGGCTCGCGTCTGCGTGTAGTACGCGGCCAGCACGATCGGCGCGCGCGACGTCGGCCAGATGACGCCCGCGTCGTTCGTCGTCCCGTAGTCGCCGGTACCGGTCTTGTCGCCCACCACCCACCCGGCCGGCACGCCCGCGCGAATCCGCTTGTCGCCGACCTTGTTGCCGCGCAGCCACGCGACGAGCTGCGCACGCTGCGCGGCCGGCAATGCGTCGCCGAGCGTCAGCACGCGCAGGCTGGCGGCCATCGCGGCGGGCGTCGTCGTGTCGCGCGGGTCGCCCGGCAGCGCGGTATTCAGTTCGGTCTCCCATCGATCGAGCCGGAACGCATCGTCGCCGATCGAGCGCGCGTAGGCCGTTACCGCCGACGGGCCGCCGATCAGCTTCATCAGCAGGTTCGCGGCCGAATTGTCGCTGTACTGGATCGCGGCCTCGCACAGCGCGGCGACCGTCATGCCTGAGCCGACGTGCTTCTCCGACACCGGCGAATAGTTGACGAGGTCGGCCTTGGTATAAGTCACGCGCTGTTGCAGCAAGCCCGGCCGCTCGACGCTCTGCGCGAGCACCGCCGCACTCAGCATCGCCTTGAACGTACTGCAGAACGGGAAGCGCTCGCCCGCGCGATGCTCGATGACGCGACCGCTGGCCGTATCGATCGCGCACACGCCGAGACGGCCGCCCGCGTCGCGCTCGAGATCGGCGAGCGTCGTCGCCGCCGCCGCGGGGGCAATGGCGTCCGCGGCAGCCGCCGCTGCCCGCGTGGCTTCGTCCGGCGCAGCGCCCTGCCGCGACGCGCACGCGGTGACGGTGAGAACGAGCGGCGCCGTCGCGGCAGCCAGCAACAGGGTTCGACGTTTCGATGAGTAGGTCATGTCGGTTGTCTCGTGGTGGAATGGCGGAGAAACGGCGTCGAGGGTTTGAAAACGGCCGGCCGCCGAGACCGCACTATCGAGACTTTACGGTTGCCTGACAAGCAACGATAATTGAGCGCTGACAAAAGAAATTCTTATGACTAAGCTCCGCCCTCATCTTCCGCTCAATGCGTTGCGCGCGTTCGAATCGTCGGCGCGCCACCTGAACTTCACGCGCGCCGGCCTCGAACTGAGCGTGACCCAGGCCGCCGTCAGCCAGCAGGTGCGCTCGCTCGAGGAGCGGCTCGGCTGCACGCTGTTTACGCGCCTGCCGCGCGGCCTCGGGCTGACCGACGAGGGGCGCGCGCTGCTGCCAGTGCTGAGCGACGCGTTCAGCCGCATCGAGACGGTGCTCAAGCAGTTCGACGGCGGGCGTTTCCACGAGGTGCTGACGCTCGGCGTCGTCGGCACCTTTGCCCTAGGCTGGCTAATGCCGCGGCTGAAGCAGTTCGGCGACACGCACCCGTTCGTCGAGCTGCGGCTGCGGACCAACAACAACGTCGTCGATCTCGCCGCCGAGGGCCTCGATTTCGCGATCCGCTTTGGCGTTGGCAACTGGCCGGCGACGCGCAACGAGCGGCTGCTCGATGCGCCGCTCACGGCGCTGTGCACGCCGGACATCGCACGGCGCCTCGCGCAGCCGGCCGATCTCGCGAACGAAACGTTGCTGCGCTCGTATCGCACCGACGAATGGCTCGGCTGGTTCGACGCCGCGCAGCTCGAACCGTGGGCCGTCAACGGGCCCGTGTTCGATTCGTCCCGGCTGATGGTCGAGGCCGCGATGCAGGGTGCGGGCGTCGCGCTCGCCCCCGCCTGCATGTTCGCGCGCGAACTGCAGCTCGGCTTGCTCGCACGACCACTCGACATCGACGTGCGCGCCGGCGGCTACTGGCTCACGTCGCTGAAGTCGAAACCGCTGACGCCCGCGATGACGCTCTTTCGCGACTGGATCGTGGCGGAAGCGGCGAGCGCCGCGCCCACCGAATAGCGCGGCCGCGCTTGTCCACAGAAAGTGTTGGCAAGGATGTGGATATCCTGGGTACCCGGCGCCTAAGCCCTTGATCGTGCACGCATTCGCGCGCCGATTCACGGCGCGGGCAGCCTTTGCGCACGGGCTTCGCGGCCTGCGGCATTCCGGCCCGATCCTCAACCATTGCGACGCAATCGATTGCGAGTTGTCCACAGATTTTGTTGGCAAGCCTGTGGATATCCGTCAGATCAGACGCGTAACATCTTGATACACAAGGGGATTCGATCCACGGACCTTGACCGGTCAAGGGTGTGGCACCGGAACGATGGTCGAACCGCACACCGCGCACGCGCGGCGCACCCGGCCGACGGCCGGGCGGTTCTCCACAGATTGTGTTGGCAAGCTTGTGGATATCCTGCGTATCGGGCACCTAACTGATTGAGCGCACGGGCTTTTGTGCTTCGTCTGCCGAATTGGGCAGCGCGTGCGCCGCCCGTGCATCAATGGCGGTCGAGCCCGCCGCGCAATTCGCTCGCCTTGTCGCGCAGCGCTTCGTAGCCCGAACGCGCATGCTCCGGCAGATCGGGATCGCCGATCAGCGCACCGAGCGTTTCGATCAGGCTGAACAGGATGCCCTTCGCCGCGCCGACCGCGATGCTCTGCGATTCGATCGACTTGTGCAGGTGGTCGACCGCCGCTTCCAGATGCTCGAGCTTGTGCTCGCCGTCGTCGGGCCGGTTGTCGGTCGTCATCGTCTACCTCCGCCATCGTTCAAGGGTCATGTCACGATTCTATGCCGCTGCGCGCGAACGTGGCGCGACATCGCGCAACGTTCGCGCAGCCGGCCGCTACAGCACCGCGACCACCTTCACGCGGCCCGGCTGCTCCGCCGCCGCGACGACCTGGCCATCGACGCGGCGGAACGTCAACGACACGGTTTCGTCGCCGACGCGCAGCGCGTCGATCCGCAGCCAGTCGACGCCTTCCGGCAACGCCGGGCGCTCGACGCGCACCTCGTGGCGCGACGCGTCGATGCTCACGCCGAGGCACGCCTGCAGCATCATGAACGGCGCGCCGGCCGCCCACGCCTGCGGCAGGCAGGCCACCGGATACGCGGTCGGCGGTTCGCCGCGCCGGCGCGGGAACCCGCAGAACAGCTCCGGCAGGCGCATCTCGAAGCTCACCGCCGCCTCGAACAGCGCGCGCAACAGATTCACCGCGGCCGTCTTGTCGCCGTAGCGCGCCAGCCCGCGCGCGATCAGCGCATTGTCGTGCGGCCACACCGAGCCGTTGTGGTACGCCATCGGGTTGAAGCGCGGCTGGCCGGCCGCGAGCGTGCGGATGCCCCAGCCCGTCTGGAACAGCGCGGAGCCGAGCACGCCGGCGACCGCCGCGCCGCGCTCGGCGTCGGGCAGCCCGAACGCGAGCAGGTGGCCCGCGTTCGACGCGAACACGCGGCACAGCTCGCCATGACCGTCGAGCGCGATCCCGTAGAAATCGCCTTCCGGCATCCAGAACAGCGCGTCGACCTGGTCGCGCAGCGTCTTCGCGCGCAATGCGTAGCGCGTCGCGTCGGCCGCATGGCCGCGCCGGTGCGAGCACGCCGACATCGCGTCGAGCGCCGCGCATGCATAGGCCTGCACTTCGACGAGCGCGATCGGGCCATCCGGAAAACGGCCGTCCGCATGGAACACCGAATCGTGGCTGTCCTTCCAGCCCTGGTTCGCGAGGCCGCGCTCCGACGTGCGCTGGTAATCGAGCAGTCCGTACGGATTGCGGTCGCACTTGTCGATCACCCATTGCGCGGCACGCTCGAGCGCGGGCCACAGCTCGTCGATCAGCGCGTCGTCGCCGGTGCGTTCGACATAGGCGCCCGCGAGCACGATGAACAGCGGAGTCGTATCGACGCCGCCGTAGTACAGCGCGAACGGCACCTCGCCGGTCGCGGCCATCTCGCTGCGGCGGAACTCGTGCATGATCTTGCCGGGCTCCGCGTCGCGGAACGCGGAGGTCTCGCGCGCCTGGTGCTCGGCGAGAAAACGCAGCACGCCGCGCGCGAGCGAAGGCTGCAGCCACAACATCTGCAGCGACGTGATGATCGCGTCGCGGCCGAACGGCGTCGAGAACCACGGAATGCCCGCATACGGGTACGGCCCCGTGTCGAGCTGCGTCGTGAGCAGCCCGAGATCCGCGAGCGAACGATCGAGCCACGCGTCGAACAGCGGATTGCCGGTGTTCACGCGCGCCATCGACTCGCGCCGCGTCCGCATCTCGCGATGCACGCCGACGAGCGCGGTGCGCAACGCGACACGGCCGCAACCGGGCCCTTCGGCCTGCGCGGGCCCGAGCGTCGCATCGACGGTCAGGTAGATCGACACGCACGCCTGCGCGGGGATCGTCAGCGTGTAGTCGGCACGATCGACCGACAGCGCGTCCGGTGCCGGCGAGAAATGCACGGTCACGTTGCGCTCGACGCCGTCGAGGCCGTCGTAGCGCAGCCGCACCGCACCCGCGTCGACGCGCGGCGCGCCCACCGTACCGCGCTTCGGCCGCTGCGTGCCGCGTACTTCGAACATGTCCTTGAAATCGGCCGCGAACGACAGCGACAGCGGCACCTCGGCTTCGCTCGCGCCGTAGTTCGTCAGCGTCAGCGCTTCGTACAGCACGTCGCCCGCGAGCACGCGCAGCCGCTCGATGTGGATCACGCCCTCGGGCGTCTCGTGGCCGCCGAGCGGCGGCAGCGGGCGGTTCGTCAGGTGCGCGGTGAACGACGCGTTGTCGGCGCTCGTCGCGCCCGACAGCAGCGACGGCGCGCGGCCGCCGAACGTCAGGCGCCATTTCGACAGCACGCGCATGTCGTCGACGAACAGGCCGTCGTCATGCCCGCCGATGTCGCCGAGCGCGTCGCTGACCACGAACGCGTCGCCGGATTTCAGCACGTACTGGTTGTTGCGCGCGAGGACCTGCGGATCGGCTTCGGGCGCGATGAAAGCGGGACCCGATGCGGAGGTCGGGGGAACCGGCGCGACTTGCGGCGCCTGCGTCGTCGTGGCTTCGGCGTGATTCGGCATCGATGCTCCTGTGTCGAGGCGCAACGCGCGGCGCGCGTCGCGTGTTTCGCACAGGATAGGCCAGAACGGCGAACGTGCGCAGCGCCGAAACGGCCGCGGCGCGCTGCGACGTTGCTTCGTCGCAGCGCGCCGCGCACGGGCTCCTCAGTTACCGGTCAGAATTTCCACAGGATGTTGCCGAGGATCGCGTTGTCGCGCACGCCGCTGCCGTACTGGCCGCTGTACGTGAGGCCGAGCGTCAGGCGCTTCGTGATGTTCGCGTCGATGCCGGCTTCGAGCACCGCGCTGTCGCGCGCAATCGGCACGCCCGACACCTGGAACGACGTGCCGCCGTTCGCGAACGTGAACGCCGACGACGGCCGCACGTTGCCGAACGCATGCCGCCAGCCGACCGTCCCGCGCGCGGTGAACGTGCCGCTCGCGATCGAGCCGAGCTGCGACGCCGCGCGCAGGCCGAGCGTCGAGAAACCGACGTGGGTCGTCTCGCCGCCGGCACGCAGCGCCGCCGCGCCGCCGCTTTCGGTATAGCCGTCGGTATGCAGGTTCACATACGCGAGGCCCGCGAACGGCTCGATCGCGACCGGCCCGACCGGCAGCGCGTAGCCGACTTCACCGAACACCTGCGCCGAATTCGCGTTGTAGCCCGCCGAATCGTGATCCGAGAAGCCCGCGAAGCCCGGATAGCGGTCGCTGTTGATGCGATACCACGTGTACGACGCACCGCCGCGCACGCCGAGTGCGCCGTACTGCGCGCCGCCGTACAGCGACAGGTAGTAGCTGTTCACCGCTGCCGACGAACTCTGGTCGTTGTCGAGCGAGCCGTGCGTGACGCCGGCGGCCAGACCCGCGCGCCACTTGTCGTTGAGCGCCATGTCGGCGCCGGCGATGAAGCCCGTCATGCTGCGGTTGATCGACGACGCATTGCCGTCGCCGGCGAGCCGACTGCGGCCGCCGAACGCCTGCCCCCAGACGACCGGCTGATAAGGCGTGCCGCCGTAGCACCCGTCGCGCGAACCGATCCGGCGTTCCGGCGGCAGCGTCGGGTCGACCACGCCGGCCGTGTTGTCGCCGCACAGCGCGGCGCCGCCCGACGACAGCGCCGCGAGCGGGCCCGAGCCGGGCGCGAGGCCCTGACGGACGCGATCGGTCACCGCGTCGCGCACATAGCGGCTGTCGATCAGCAGCATGCTCTTCAGGCTCGCCTGCAGTTCGCCGCCGAGCAGTCCGTACGCGCGGCGTGCGGTCGGCGCGTCGGTCGTCAGCACCGTGTCGTACAGCGGATTGCCGGCGCCGAGCGCGGCCACCGCGGTCGCGACCGAGCGCTGGTTCGGCGTCGTCGCGACGTCGGGCAGCGACGTGCCGTTCTGAACCAGCCGCAGATACACGTGGCCCGGATCGTAGCTGAGGGTCGGCGTCAGGAACGCGTAGTTCGCGCTCACCTGGGTGAACGCGCCCTGCACGCCCGACGACGCGCTGAGGATCGTGTACGTCGTGCTCGGCTGATAGCCGCTCTGGTTCGCGAGCACCTGTACGGTGCCGCCGTTCAGCGTCGCCGTGCCGCTCGCCGCGAGACTGCCGCTTTGCTGCGGCGTCGCGGCGACCTGGAACGTCGAACCCGGCTGGAACGTGACGTTGCCGCCCACGTTCAGCGCCGCGCCCGGTTGCGTGGCGGCCGCCGTCGCGCCGCCCTGCACCACGAGGCCGCCGATCGTGCCGGTACCCGTCAGCGTCGCGCCGTTCTGCACTGTGACGGTCGACTGGCCGAGCGATCCGTTGACGGCCAGCGTGCCCGCGCCGACCGTGGTCGGGCCGCTCAGCGTGCTCGTGCCGGTCAGGGTCAGTTGTCCGCTGCCGGCCTGGGTGAGGGAGCCGGTGCCGGACAGCACGCTCGCGATCGTCACATTGCCCGATTGATTGACGATCAGCGCACCGTTGTCGACGACGTTGCCGGCCACGCTGCCCGACGTGCCGCCGTTGCCGAGCTGCAGCGTGCCGCCGGCCGCGATCGTGGTGCCGCCGGTGTACGTGTTGTCGCCGGTCAGCACCTGCGTGCCGCTCGCCACCGTCACCCCGCCCGCGCCACCGATCGTGCCGCCGAACGTACTGCTGCCGCTGCCGTTCAGCGCCAGTGCATTCGCACCGAGATTCACGTTCGTGCCGGCCGCGCCCGACAGCGCACCGACCGTTTGCGTGCCGGTCGCGCCGCTCACGTCGAACGTGGCGCCGGTGCCCGCGAGATTCACCGCGCCCGTGGATGCGAGACTGCCGCCCGCGCCGAGTGCGAGTGTGCTGCCGCCGTTGATCGTCGTGCCGCCCGTATACGTGTTCGCGCCCGTCAGCGTCTGCGTGCCGGTGCCTGCCAGCGTCACGCCGCCCGTTCCGCCGATCGCGCCGCCGAACGTACCGTTGCCGCTGCCGTTCAACGTCAACGCGTTCGCGCCGAGGTTCACGTTGGTGCCGGCTGCGCCCGACAGCGTGCCGAGCGTCTGCGCGCCCGTCGCACCACTCACGTCGAACGTCGCACCGGTGCCGGCGAGATTCACCGCGCTACCGGACGCGAGACTGCCACCGGCTCCCAGCGCAAGCGTGCTGCCGCCGTTGATCGTCGTGCCGCCCGTGTACGTGTTCGCGCCCGTCAGCGTTTGCGTGCCCGTGCCGGCGAACGTCACGCCTGCCGTTCCGCCAATCGTGCCGCCGAACGTACCGTTGGTGGTGCCGTTCCACGTCAGCGCATTCGCACCGAGATTCACGTTCGTGCCGGCCGCGCCGGTCAGCGTGCCGAGCGTCTGCGCGCCCGTCGCGCCGCTCACGTCGAACGTCGCACCGGTGCCCGCGAGATTCACCGCGCCCGTCGATGCAAGGCTGCCGCCCGCGCCGAGCGCCAGCGTACTGCCGCCGCCGATCGTCGTGCCGCCCGTGTACGTGTTCGCCCCCGTCAGCGTCTGCGTGCCGGTGCCGGCGAACGTCACCGCGCCCGTTCCGCCGATCGCGCCGCCGAACGTGTTGTTGCCGCTGCCGTTCAGCGTCAGCGCATTCGCGCCCAACGCCACGTTCGTGCCGGTCGCGCCGGTCAGCGCGCCGATCGTCTGCGCGCCCGACGCGCCGCTCAGGTCGAACGTCGCCCCCGCGGCCGCGAGGTTCACGGCACCGGTCGCCGCGAGGCTGCCGCCTGCGCCGAGTGCGAGCGTGCTGCCGCCGCCGATCGTCGTCCCGCCCGTGTAGGTGTTCGCGCCCGTCAGCGTTTGCGTACCCGCGCCGGCCAGCGTCAGGCCGCCCGTGCCGCCGATCGCGCCGCCGAACGCGTAGTTGCCCGCGCTGCTCAGCGTCAGCCCGTTGCCGCCGAGGTTCACATTCGTGCCGGCCGCGCCGGTCAGTGCGCCGATCGTCTGCGCGCCCGATGCGCCGCTCAGGTTGAACGTCGCGCCCGACCCGGTCAGGTTCACCGTGCCGGTCGACGCCAGGCTGCCGCCCGCGCCCAGTGCCAGCGTGCTGCCGCCGCCGATCGTCGTGCCGCCCGTATAGGTGTTCGCGCCGGACAGCGTCTGCGTGCCGGTGCCCGACAACGTGAGACCGCCGGTGCCGCCGATCACCCCGCCGAACGTGCCGCTGGCCGTGCCGCCGAGCGTCAGTGCGTTGCCGCCGAGGTTGAGGCTCGTTCCCGCGACACCCGACAATGCGCCGAGCGTTTGTGCGCCCGTCGCGGCACTCAGATCGAGCGTCGCGCCGGCACCCGCGAGATTCATCGCGCCAGTCGATGCAAGGCTGCCGCCCGCGCCCACCGCCAACGTGCCGGCATTGATCGTCGTGCCGCCCGTGTACGTGTTCGCGCCCGTCAGCGTCGTGGTCGCCGCGCCGTTCTTCACGAGGCTGCCCGCGCCGGAAATCGCACCGCTCAGCCCGAGCGCATTGCTGCCGCCGAGCGTCAGCGTATTGCCCGTCCCGATATCGATCGCATTGCCGACCGTGAGGTTCGTGTTCGTATCGAGCGTGGCCGAGCCGCCGACGTTCAGTGCACCGGCGCCAAGCGCCCCGCTGTTGCCGAGCACAAGGCTGCCGCTATTGAGGTTCGTCCCGCCGGAATAGGTGCTCGCGCCGTTCAGCGTCTGCGTGCCGGTGCCCGCGAGCGTCAGGCTGCCGGTGCCGCCGATCGCGCCGCTGAACGTGCCGCTGGCGGTCCCGCCCAGCGTCAGTGCGTTGCTCCCGAGGTTGATGTTCGTACCGGCGACACCCGACAGCGCACCGAGCGTCTGGCCGCCCGTCGCGGCGCTGAGATCGAGCGTCGCGCCAGCACCCGCGAGATTCATCGCGCCGGTCGATGCAAGGCTGCCGCCCGCGCCGATCGCCAGCGTGCCGCCGTTGACCGTCGTGCCGCCCGTGTAGGTATTCACGCCGGTCAGCGTGGTGGTGGCCGCACCGTCCTTCACGAGGCTGCCCGCGCCGGAAATCGCGCCGCCCAGTGCGAGGTTGTTGCTCCCCCCCAGCGTCAGTGCAGCGCCCGTGCCGAGATTGATTGCATTGCCAACCGTCAGGCTCGTGTTCGTATCGAGCGTCGCCGCGCCGCCGACGTTCAGCGCGCCGGCGCCCAGCGCCCCGTTGTTGCCCAGCACCAGACTGCCGCTATTGAGGTTCGTCCCGCCGGTGTACGTATTTGCGCCGTTCAGCGTCTGCGTGCCGGTACCCGCCAGCGTCAGGCTGCCGGTGCCGCCGATCGTGCCGCTAAACGTGCCGCTCGCGGTCCCGCCCAGCGTCAGTGCGTTGGCGCCGAGGCTCACGCTCGTGCCGATGGCGCCCGACAGCGCGCCGATCGACTGCGCGCTGCCCGCGCTGATGTCGAGTGCGGCCCCCGGATTGACCAGGTTCACCGTCCCCGTGGACGACAGGCTGCCGCCCGCGCCGATCGCCAGCGTGCCGGCATTGATCGTCGTGCCGCCGGTGTACGTGTTCGCGCCCGTCAGCGTCGTGGTCGCCGCACCGTTCTTCACGAGCGCACCCGCGCCGGAAATCGCACCGCTCAGCCCGAGCGCGTTGCTGCCGCCGAGCGTCAGCGTATTGCCCGTCGTGAGGTTGATCGCATTGCCGACCGTGAGGTTCGTGTTCGTATCGAGCGTCGCCGAGCCGCCGACGGTCAGTGCGCCGGTGCCGAGCGCCGAGCCATTGCCGAGCACCAGTCCGCCGGCATTCAGCGTCGTGCCGCCTGCATAGTTGTTCGCGCCCGACAGCGTCAGCGTCGCCGCACCGTTCTTCACGAGACCGCCGCCGCCGGAAACCACGCCGCCGAGGCCGAGGTCGGTACTGCCGCCAAGGGTCAGCGTCGTGCCCGTCGCGAGGTTGACGCCGTTCGCGAGCGTCACGTTAGTGGTCGCATCGAGCGTCGACGAGCCGTTCACGTTCACCGCGCCGATGCCGAGCGACGTATTGCTACCGACGACGAGGTTGCCGCCGTTCAGGTTGGTGCCGCCCGTGTACACGTTCGAGCCCGTCAGCGATTGCGTGCCGGTACCCGACAGCGTCACGCTGCCGGACCCGCCGATCGTGCCGGCATAGGTCGCATTGCCACTGCCGTTGAGCGTCAGCGAATTGGCGCCGAGGGTCACGTTCGTGCCGGCCGCGCCGGCCAGCGAGCCGATGGTCCGCGCGCCCGATGCACCGGTCACGTCGAACGTTGCGCCCGCACCGGTCAGGTTGACCGTGCCGGTCGCCGACAGGCTGCCGGCCCCGTTCAGCGCGAGCGTGCCGCTGTTGATGGTCGTATCGCCCGTATACGTATTCACGCCGCTCAGCGTCGTGGTTGCCGCGCCGTTCTTCGTGAGGCCGCCGCTGCCGCTGATCGTGCCGGTCAGCCCGAGGTCGTTGCTGCCGCCGAGCGTCAGCGTCGAGCCGGTGGCGAGATTGACCGTGTTGGCGAGCGTCACGTTCGTGCTCGCGTCGAGCGACGCCGACGCGTTGACGTTCAGCGCGCCGATGCCGAGTGCCGAATTGTTGCCGACCACCAGGCCGCCGGCATTCAGGTTCGTGGCGCCCGTGTAGCTGTTCGCGCCGGACAGCGTCAGTGTGCCGCCGTCGTTCTTCGTCAGCGCGCCGACACCCGACACCCCGCCGGACAGCGTCAGCCCGGTCGCACCCTGCACCGTCAGGCCGCCCGCGCCAAGCGACACGTTGTTGGAGACGTTGAGTCCCGTCGTGCCGGCCTGCAACGCGCCGCCGTTGCCCGTGACGGTACCGGTGCCGAGCGACGCGTTGTTGTTGATGATCGCCACGCCGCCCGTCAGCGTCGCGTCCTGCGCGGTGGACGCGCCGTTGATCGTCCAGTTGCCGCTCGTGACGTCGAGGTGATTGAAGTTGATGTAGTTGTTGGCCGCGATCGTGCCGTTCGCCGCAGTTCCCTGCTGCAGGTTGAGTGTGTTGTTGCCACCCGCGCCGCCGTCGACGACGCCGGTTGCCGCCACGCCGAGCGTGATCGGCCCGACCGTGATGTTGAATGCGCCGCCGGTACCGCCGGCCGTGTTGACCGACGAGCCCGTCACCGCATTGAACGTATTCGTGCTGTTCGCCCCCATCGACACGCCGCCGTTGATCGTGCCCGAGTTGGTGAACGTATTGCCCTGCCCCGGTGTGCCGCTCGACCCCAACGACACGCGACCGGTGATCGTTCCGCTGTTCGTCATGTTGACCGTGCCGCCGCCGTACGCGGCGACCACCGGCGCATCGGCGCCGACGAGGGTCGCGCCGACCAGCGGGGAGGAGCCGATCGTACCCGTGTTCGTAATCGTCGACGTGCCACCCGCGCCGTTTTGAACCGACAGCGCCATGCCCGTCACGCCGCTGATCGCGACGCCGGTCGAGCCCATCATCGTGCCGTTGTTGGTCACGGTCGTGGTGCTCGCCGCCGCGTTGCCGACCACCGTGCCGCTCGACAGCACGCCGAGCCCCGAGCCGAGCGCCGACGGGTCGATCGTGCCGTTGTTGGTCAGCGTGACGTTATTGCCGGTCAGCGACATCGCCGTGCCGCCGACGCCGAGCAGCACGCCGACGCTTGCACCGGGGTTGACCGTCGCGTTCAGATTGTTGGCGCTGTTCGAATAACTGGGTGCCAGCGGATTCGCGACGCCGGAACAGGTCACCGTGGTGCCCGCCGTGCTGCAGGTCGCGTGGGCGGGAACGATGCCCGCGCCCGACAGCGCCAGAAACACGCCCGTGGGCAACAGCAGTCTCGGAAACGGCTCACCCGCTTTTTTCGAACGCGCAATAGTCATGCTTTCCCTCGTTATTGATTTCGGCTTTGGTATCGGTATTGCGGCCACACCGACTGACGCACGGCAGAAAATCACGGATAAAAGCGTCCGCTCCGGCAATCGCGACGCGATGTCGGTTTATTCATGGATGAATTTTTTAACAACCCGGAAATGCAGGTTCGAAACTAGTCGAATGACATGATGGTGGCCCCTGTATTTTTGCAGCGACTTTCTGGTTGATTTGATTACCGCCCTGCTTTTATCAGACAAGGCTATATCAAACTCGAGCCGTTTTCCAGTCGATATTTCCCCGTCGGATCAAGGGCCAAGGGATATGTACTTTTTACTCCCCGACAGGCTATCGGAAATGACAATCCGGCACGTTTTTCGCCGGCGCTTTTTGACTTTTCGCAAAGATATTGGATACGCCGCATCCGTGAAAACACTGATATATCGACTTGATTCAGCATCTGCGGATTTTGCAGTGCAATATATTGGCCGTCCCGAATCGCCAATACGACTCATCCTCATTCGCTAAATTTGGCATGCGAATGCGGATTTTCAAACAATCACGGGCGTTGCTTCGATTTTCGTCTCGAAATGAAACGACAACGCAAATCGTTATCGTTCGTCCGGCGTCAATGACGTTCGCACCGCCGACACGAGACGGTAGGCAACCGAAGGGAGAAGGAAGCCACGCTGATCGGAAGCGCGCGCTCCCGGGGCCGCCGCCTCACGAAAACAGCCGCATCAAATAAAGCATCGGCCGAAACGAAACCGGCCGCGCATCGGGATTCACCCACAGCCGCACCGCATACACCGCGTAGGCCGGCACCTCGCGCCAGCTCGAATAGACATCGCGCCACTGAAAGCGGCGCGGATAGGCGGCGGAGATGTTCGACCGCGCAATGCCGACGCGCTCGAACGCGAGACGCGCCCGCGCAAGGTGGTAATACTGGCTGACGATCAGCACGCGGGACAGGCGATGCGCGTGCAGGTAGGCCAGCGTGTGCTGCGCGGTCGCGAGCGTGTTGTCGCCCTGGTCGTCGACGGCGATCCGGTCCGCCGGCACGCCGCGCGCAACGAGGTAGTCACGCATCGCCGTCGCCTCGTTCAGCCGGGGGCCGTCGATCGCGCCGCTGACCAGAAACGCCGGGCACTGCCCCGCGTGATAGCAGCGCACGCCCACATCGAGCCGGGCCGCGAGCACGGGCTTCGGCGCGCCGGTGTCGTCGAGCGCGTTGCCGAAGATCACGGCGACGTCCGCCGGGTCGCTGGGCATCCGCATGCCACGGATTACGATCGCGGCGGCCGCCGCGGCCCAGACGCACGCAACGACGGCCAGCACGCGGCCGGCCCGGGCCGCAAAGCTCCGTTTGGTTCGATATTTCAAGGTATTCGGTCTCTCAGGTGTCGTCGGGCGCATCGGCCGGCCCGGCCCCGAACGGGCACGTCACGACGGGCGCGTCACGCTAGCACGGCGCGCTCGCGCCTGTCCATGCGACGAACCGATGCCGGCCACGCAGGCCGGCCATAGGGAGATCGAAAGAATGTGAAGGATGCGCCGCGCCGCAAAACCGGCACCGCCCGGGCTCAATCGGCCGGGCACATCGCGAGCCGCCCCATCGCCTCGCCGGCGCCGCGCACCGCGCAGGTGGCCGGCTCGTCGGCGATCCGCGCGACCAGCCCGGTCTCGTCGTACAGCAGGCGCTCGAGATCGGCGAGCAGCGCGCCGCCGCCGGTGAGCACCACGCCGCGATTCGCGATGTCGGTCACGAGTTCGGCCGGCGCGTTTTCCAGCACCGACTTCACCGCGCCGATCACCTGCTTGAGCGGCGCGGCCAGCGCGTCCGCGACGTCGTGGTTGGACAGCTCGACCGAACGCGGCAGGCCGTCGCCGATGCTGCGGCCGACGGCGCGGGTCGACGTGCGCGGCACCGCGCTGGTGGCCGAGCCGATCGTCTTCTTCACGTGCTCCGCCGTCTGTTCGCCGAGCAGCACGCCGTACAGGTTGCGGACATGGTTGACGATCGCCGCGTCGAACTGGCTGCCGCCGACGCGGATCGCCTCGCGGTAGACGATGCCGCCGAGCGCGATGACCGCGACTTCGGTGGTCCCGCCGCCGATGTCGATGACCATCGAGCCGACCGGCTCGGTCACCGGCAAGCCTGCGCCGAGCCCGGCCGCGAGCGACTCCTCGATCAGTTCGACCTCCGATACGCCGGCCGCGAACGCGGCCTCGCGGATCGCGCGGCGCTCGACGGCCGTCGCATCGGACGGCACGCACAACGTGACCTCGACGCGGCGGCCGAAGCGCGAGCGGGTGCGCGACATGTCGATGAAGCTGCGGATCATCTGCTCGGCCGCGTGCGCGTCCGCGATCACGCCGTGGCGCATGGGCCGCACGGCTTCCAGATGCCCCGGTTCGCGGCCGAGCAGCGCCTTGGCCAGCTCGCCGACGGCCTCGAGCGTCGGCCGCGCGTCGCTCGCGCCGCCCTTGCGGAAGCACACGACCGACGGCTGGTTCAGCACCACGCCGCGTTCATGCGTATAGATCCGCGTACTCGCCGTTCCCGGATCGATCGCAACGGGTTGCGCAAACAACTTTCCGAACAGCGGTGTCGACATATCAAACCTTGGTGAGGGAACGGGCCGGGACAGCCGCGCCGCACTTTTTGCCGCGCGTCCATACCGCCCCATCACGAGCTTAGCGGCAAATCGTTCCGATACTTTAGGCAATTCCCATGATTTTTTCGCGACGAATTTGCCGAATGTGGCGTTCCGGGCACGTCCGGCTACGCAACGGCCTCTCGCGTCGGGCCTGTAAAACACGGTAATCTCTCGGTCTTGCCTGCTCCCGGCAGGCCTCAGACGCACGATCACGCCAGGTATCTTCACCATGACAGCGACCGCTTTCTTCCGCTGGGCGCCGCTGGGCCCGCTCTGCACGACGCTCGTTGCCTTCTGGTGCTGCACGCTCGCCGCGCAACCGCTGCCGGCCGCCGAATCCGCCGCTGCCCAGACCGTTGCCGCTGCAGCCAACGCGCCGGC
>NZ_JACFYV010000068.1:0-31959 GCF_016759955.1 Burkholderia sp. KCJ3K979 | reverse complement strand
CCGCCGTGACGAATCGGCGACGACGACCGAGCGGTGCGCACCGATCGCGTCGCGCGTCAGCACCCCGCTCGCGGCCGCCAGCGGATGGCGCGGCGACACCGCGAACACCCACTCCATCGCGCCGAGTTCGAACCATTTGAGGCCCGGCATCGCCGGCGGCTCGTTGGTCGCGCCGACGACCAGATCCGCGCGGCCGTCGCGCAACGCTTCCCAGGTTCCACCAAGCACCTCGTGCGTGAAACGCAGCGACACGCCGGAATCGAGCGCATCGAACGCGCGGACGACCGGCAGGAGCGTATCGAACTCCAGCACCTCGTCGCTGACGATCCACAGCCGGTCCTCCCAGCCGCTCGCGACCTGCCGCACGCGCTGCGTCAGCCGGGCGACGTCGAGCGCCAGCCGCGCCGCCTCGTCGGTCAGCAATTGTCCGGCCGGCGTGAGCTGCAGCCGGTAGCCGCGCCGGTCGAACAGCAGCGCGTCGAACCGCGTTTCGAGCTGGCGCGCCGCATGCGACACCGTCGACGGCGCCTTGCCGAGCCGCGCGGCGGCACGCGACAGGCTGCCGGTGGCGCGGATCGCGTCGAGCAGCGCCAGTTCGTCTTCGGACAGCATGAGGTTGCTCCGCGGTGAGGTTTGTGGTGGATCGTAAGGCAGCAGCGCACGGCGGTCCAATCGCGCGAGGGCCGGTGCGGGTGCGAGCCCGGAACCGCCGCCGGCGCGGTCGAGTTCCGGTATGCTGATCGAGGTGAAATCACACGAATCGAGGTAACCACTGCGATGGACATCGCGATCCGCATCGAAGGCCGTCACGACCTGACGGGGCAAATCTTCCGGCAACTGCGCACCGCGATCGTCGACGGGCGTCTCGAAGGCGGTGCGCGGCTGCCGTCGACGCGCGATCTCGCGAAACAACTCGGCGTGTCGCGCAAGACGACGCTCGACGCATTCGAGCGCCTGGTGGCCGAGGGCTACCTGACTACGCGCACCGGCGACGGCACGTTCGTCGCCGACGGCCTCGCGCGCGTGCCGCACGCCGCGGTGACATCGGCGCCGTCGATCGTCGACGAGCGGCCCCGCATCGATGCGGTCGATGCGCGCGCGCTGTGGAACGACCTGCCCGACGCGCTCGCGATGCCCGCGCCGCAGGATTCGCCAGGCTTCGACTTCCGCGGCGGCGTGACCGACAAGACGCTGTTCCCGTTCGACGCATGGCGGCGCTGCCTGCATCACGCGCTGCGCCAGCAAGCGCGCGGCCCCGGCCAGTACCACGATCCGGCCGGCGATCCGCAATTGCGCGGCGCGATCGCGCGCTACGCGGGATTCAGCCGCGCGGTCGCCTGCAGCTGGGACGACGTGCTCGTCACGCAAGGCGCGCAGCAGGCGCTCGACCTGCTCGCGCGCGTCGTCGTGCGGCCGGGCGACGTCGTCGCGGTCGAGGACCCCGGCTATCCACCCGCGCGCGCCGCGTTCGCGTCGCTCGGCGCGACGGTGATCGGCGTGCCGGTCGATGCCCAGGGACTCGTCACGGAACGGCTGCCGGACGACGCGCGGCTCGTCTACGTGACGCCGTCGCATCAGTTCCCGCTCGGCATGCCGATGACGCTCGAGCGCCGCGTCGCGCTGCTCGAATGGGCGCAGCGCCGCCGCGCGGTGATCATCGAGGACGATTACGACGGCGAATTCCGCTTCGAGGGCCGGCCGGTCGAATCGCTGAAGAGCCTCGACCGCACGGGCCTCGTCGCGTACGTCGGCACGTTCTCGAAGACGATCTTTCCCGAACTGCGGATCGGCTACGCGATTCCGCCGCGCGCGCTGCGCGGCGCGCTGGCCAAGGCGAAGCAGATCGTCGACTGGCACACCTGCACGCTGACGCAGGCGGCGCTCGCGCGTTTCATGCACGAAGGCGATTTCGCGCGGCACCTGAAACGCGTGCAGAAGCACTACGATGCGCGCCGCAAGATGCTGGTCGCGCACCTGCGCGGCGCACTCGCGCCGTGGTTCGATGCGATCGTGCCGACCGCCGGCATTCATCTCGCCGCGCACCTGAAGCCGGGGCTCGACGAAGCGGCGCTGGTCCGCGCCGCACGGGCGCAAGACATCGGCCTGTACGGGATCTCCGCGTTCCACGTGGGCGTGCCGGTGCGCCCGGGGCTGCTGTTCGGCTATGGCGGAATCGACGCGCTGCGCATCGACACGGCGCTCGCGAAGCTGGCGGGATTGCTGGATGCCGGCACGGTGGGTGGGTCGCCGCTGGTTACCTGAATTTCCATGAAATTGGCTATTCAAGCAGGCCAGTGCGACTCGTAAAGTAGGTCCTGTCGCGCCACCCCGGCGCTACCCAACCGAAAAGGACCTGCCATGCAACCTCGCCTGAATTTCTATGCCGCCAGCCCGAATGCGATCAAGGTGATGCGCAACGCCGAGGAATTCCTCGCGAAGAGCTCGATCGAGAAGCCGCTCGCCGAACTCGTCCGCCTGCGCGCGTCGCAGATCAACGGCTGCGCGTTCTGCGTCGACATGCACACGACCGACGCGCGCAAGGGCGGCGAAACCGACCGCCGTCTCGCGACCGTCGTCACGTGGCGCGAAACGCCGTTCTTCACCGAGCGCGAACGCGCGGCCCTGGAATGGACCGAGGCGCTGACGCTGGTGGCCGGCAACCACGTGCCCGACGCCGTCTGGGAAGCCGTGAAGCCGCACTTCACCGACGAGGAACTGTTCGACCTGTCGATGCTGATCGCGACGATCAACTCGTGGAACCGCTTCGCGATCGCGTTCCGCAAGATGCCCGAGTGAGGAGCCGACGATGAGCCGCTCTCCGCTCCATCGCGCCGCGCTGTACGCCGGGCTCGTGCTCGCCGCGGCGCTGCCGGCCGCCGCCCATGCGCACGACGCCGCCGACAGCGTGCACGCGATCATGCAGCAAGCCGTGCCCGAGGCGCCCGGCAAACTGGTGGTCGTCGCGACGGTCGACTATGCGCCCGGTCAGGCGTCCGAAGCGCACAAGCACCTCGGCTCGGTGTTCGCCGTCGTGTCGAAAGGCGAAGTGCTGTCGCAGGTGAACGGCGGCCCGCTGCGCCGCTATCGCGCCGGCGAAGGCTGGTACGAGCCGCCCGGCTCGCGCCATCAGGTGTCGCGCAACGCGAGCGCGACCGAGCCCGCGCAGCTCGTGGTGTTCGGGCTGACGGGCGAGCATCAGCCGCTGAAGTCGCCGATCGATCAGTGATCCGACGGATCGTGCATCGGCTCGCGACGTAAACGAAAAAACCGGCCCGAAGGCCGGTTTTCATACCGCATGCCGTGAGCGGCGCTCGCGCGCCGCGCGACATTTAGAAGCGGTGGATCATGCCGACGCCGACGCCGATCTGGTTCTGCTTCGAACCTGCGCCCACGCCGTCACCGATCGACGTGGTCGCCGAGATGATTGCGTTGCCGCGGCCGTTCAGCGTGTTGCCGCTTGCGTGCTGGTAAGCCTCAACCGCGTACAGGCCCGTGCGCTTCGACAGGCTGTAGTACTGCGACAGCGTGACCTGGTGGTACTTGGCCGAGCTCGTGATGCCGTTCGACTGCGTTGCGGCCGTGTACGAGTAGCCTGCCGCGAAGTCCCACTGAGCAGCTGCCTTCCAGTGCAGCACGGCGCCAGCCGTGTTGAAGATTGCCTTGTTCCGGAAGAACGAACCCGTGCCCGGCGTGTACTGGACGTTCGAGTACGACGCCGAAATATCCCATGCCGGCGTGAACTGGTAGCCCGCCGTCACGGCGATACGCTGCTGCGATTGCGCGGTCGCGTAGCCGTTGTTGATCGACGAGACTGCCGGCTGGTTGCCGTCGCCCGCTGCCGTCAGGCCGTTCTGGACCGTCGAGTTCGCGCCCCACACGCCGCCGCCGAGCGTCGAGTTGTTGACCTTCTGATAGCCGACCGCGATGCCTGCCGGGCCGTTCAGGTACTGGATCGCCGCACTCCACGTCGAGCCGCGGTTCGTCGCGCCTGCGACGCCGCCGAACGAGTACGAACCGCCGACCGTGAAGCCGTAGAACTTCGGCGACATGTAGACGAGCGAGTTGTTCGCGCGGTAGCTGGTATCCAGCGAATCGATATCGCCCGGGTGCGCGCCGTAGTAACCGGTCAGCCAGGTCGTCGGGCTGTACGGCGACAGCAGCGTGTAGTACGCGGTGTACTGGCGGCCGGCCGTCAGCGTACCGTACGTGGCGTTGGTCAGGCCAACCCATGCCTGACGCGTGAAGATGCCGTTGGTCCACTGCGACGAGCCATTAGCCGTGTTGACGCCGGCTTCCAACTGGAAAATCGCCTTCGTGCCGCCGCCGAGATCTTCGCTGCCCTTCAGGCCGAAGCGGCTGCCTGCCCACACGCCGGTGGACATCTGCACCTTCGAGTGACCACCCGAGGTTGCGCCGACTGCCGACGAGTTGTTCTGCCAAGCGATACCGTTGTCGACGATACCGTACAGGGTCACGCTGCTCTGGGCGTGGGCGGCGGTAGCGGCTGCGAGACCGACTGCCGTCATGGCGAAAGCGACGCGCTTTTTCATTGATTCTCCGTCCTCAAAGAATGTTTCTTTTCTGGTGTGGTTTTATGACCGACACATGTGCGAGTACATGCCGACGCGATTCTGACGGATTACCAATTGTTTCCCAACATGTGCAGTCGGTCATCGTATGATCGACGCAACGCGCGGGTTCACCAAACGGTTACATGACAGCCCGAAAAGCTTGTGCGGCGGGCGTTTCCGGCATTTGCCGGTGAAAACCCTAGCTTTACATTTTTACGGGTGCACCACGACCGTCCAATGTCGTCAGACGCCTTCGGCACCAAAAGGTCTTACAAATGCGCGATCGAAGCTGACGCCGCGATTCACGCCGCCGCGCAGGATCGCCCACGTTCGTGACACCCACATTTCGAGACACGAAATCATGAAAACGTTTTTAGCCGGCGTGCCGGAGGCCGGACGGGAACGGCCCGACGAACGCGGGCCGGAGGCGATGCCGGCGCCTGCCGCGCCGGCGGTCTTCAGTGCTGCGTGGCGGGGCGCGCGAGCTGCGCGTTCACCGCATCGGCGAGCGCGGTCAGACGCGAACGGACCGCCGTGTTCGAGCCGACCAGCGCGAGCGACGCCGCCATGATCCGGTAGACGCGCTTTCTCGGCACCTTGGCCGGCTTCGCCGGGTCGAGCCACGCCGCGTGGCCGGCCAGCAGTTCGAGCGTTTCGAGGCCGATCATGATCGGCCACAGGCAGGCGAGCCGCAGCCGCACGAAACGACGCGGAATCGCGAGCGTATACAGGCAGGCGTCGCGATACTGGTCGAGTGCGACGCGCAGCAGGTCGACCAGCACGCCGCGCGCACGTTCCGATGCTTCCGGCTGCATCAGGTCGGCCGCCACGAGCCCGTGTGCGCCCAGCACGTCGTCGGGCAGGTAGCAGCGGCCGATGCGCAGGTCCTTCGCGCAGTCGCGCAGGATGTTGGTCATCTGCAGCGCCTTGCCGAAACGGATTCCCTTCTCGCGCATGTGCGGCAGATCCCAGCTGCGCGCGGCGCGCGTGTGCGCGCCCGTCATGTCGGTCCAGAACTCGCCGACGCAGCCCGCGACCAGGTACGTGTAGCGGTCGAGCATGTCGCGCGTGGGCAGCGAGGCGACCTGCCCCGACTGCTCGTGCGGAAACGTGCGCAGGTCGAACTCCATCCCCGCGGTGAGCGTCGCGACGACCTTGCGGATCGACGCGCGATCGGCCTCCGGCTGCGCGCGCAGCAGCGCGAGCATCGGCGCCATCGAACCGAGCAGCAGGTGTTCGTGCGAATCGGTCTGCATCCGCGTCACGTCCTCGAGCGAACGCGACAGCGCCGCGCCGTCGCCGAGCCGTTCGATGTCGTCGCGCAGGTCGGTCAGCAGCGCCGCGCGGCGATCGGGCGCGACGAGCGCCGTGTCGGCGATCGTGTCGGCCGCGCGCGCGAGCAGATACGCGAGGCCGACCGGGTCGCGCATGCCGTCGGGCAGCACGCGCAGCGTCAGGTAGAAGGAGCGGGAAACGTTCTTCAGCAGCTCGCCGAGCAGATAGGCGGGATCGGTATGGGTCGTCATGGGTCGGGAAAAATCGGCCGGCGCGGGCCCCGACGCACACGGGCGCCGGGCGCCCGCGCCGGCCCGCGAGTCGCCGCATCGTCGCGCCAGGCGGGCGTCGGCCCCGCTGCGGCGATGCAAAATTCCCGCAAGTTTAGTGCATCCGGCGCACGAACTCGTTGCGACGGCCGGAATGTGGTGCGCAGCAGCCCGCCGTCACTCGCGCTGCCCTGCACGTCGCGCCTTCAAAACAAAACGGAAAGGCAGAAGTAATACATATGTAATTATTCGATGCGACGATCGCGCACCGTTCGACTCCGTTCAGCCCGGGCTCCCCGCCGGGCCGCCGGCGCGAGCGCCCTTTTCCGACTCCTTTCCGACTCCGTTTCGAAGGTTCATCAACATGCTCCCCAAGCGCCCGACCTCCCTGCGCTACGTCCCGTTCGCCTGTGCCGCCGCGTGCCTACTCGCCGCGTGCGGCGGCGACGACGATCTGACGCGCGATCCCACGCAGCCGATTTCCGCGAAGGTCCAGGTGGTCGGCCATCGCGGCGCGAGCGCGCTGCGCCCCGAACACACGCTGGCGTCGTACCGCAAGGCGATCGAGGACGGCGCGGACGTGATCGAGCCCGACCTCGTGTCGACCCGCGACGGCGTGCTCGTCGCGCGCCACGAAAACGAGATCTCGGGCACGACGAACGTGTCCGCGCTGCCGCAATTCGCGAGCCGCAAGGCGACCAAGATGATCGACGGCGCGCAGTTGACGGGCTGGTTCACCGAGGATTTCACGCTCGCCGAGCTGAAGACGCTGCGGGCGCGCGAGCGCATCCCGCAGGTGCGCCCGGCCAATACCGCGTACAACGACCAGTTCGAGATTCCGACGTTCGACGAGATCGTCGCGCTCGCGAAGCAGATGTCCGCGCAGACCGGCCGCACGATCCACCTGTACCCGGAAACCAAGCATCCAACCTACTTCCAGTCGATCGGCCTGCCGCTCGAGGATCGCCTCGTCGACGCGCTGCTGAAGGATGCGTACACGTCGCGCACGGCGACCGTCTACATCCAGTCGTTCGAAGTCGCGAACCTGAAGGCGATCCGCAACCGGATCAAGTCGAGCCAGCCGAACTGGAAGCTCGTGCAGTTGATGGACGAAGCGCAGCAGCGCCCGTACGACTTCGTGAAGGCGAACGACACGCGCACCTACGGCGACCTGTCGACGCGCGACGGCATGCGCGAGATCGCGACCTATGCGAACGGCGTCGGGCCGTACAAGACGTCGATCATCGCGGTCGCCGCGGACGGCACGCTGCAGCAGCCGACGCCGTACGTGCGCTACGCGCACGAGGCCGGTCTCGTCGTGCATCCGTACACGTTCCGTCCGGAGAACAACTTCCTGCCTGCGTCGCTGAAGGACGGCGGCACGCCGGCCACGCGCAACACGGCCGGCTCGGTGCGCGAGATCCAGGCGTACCTGCGCGCGGGGATCGACGGCTTCTTCACCGACGATCCGGCCGTCGGCCGCACGGCCGTCGATACGTTCAAGCGCTGATACGAAGCGCCGATCCGCTTCGTGACCGGGCGCCGCGCACGACGTGCCGCGCCCGGTTGCCCCGCATCGCTCAGATCACGTTGAAGTGGTGCGTGCCGTCCCGCTTCAACTGGTCGACCAGCCCGTATTCCCAGTCGAGATACGCCTGCATCGCGGCGGCCGCGTTGTCGGTGCCTTCGTACGGACGCCGGTAGCGATCCACGCGCGGCGACGCCAGATGCGTCTCGCCGCTCTCCAGCGGCAGCCCGGCGTCGATCCACGCGGCCGTGCCGCCGGTCAGCACCCGGATCTCGGCCGATGCCGGCAGCAGCGCACGCGCGTCATCCGCCGCGAACCGCGCGAGCAGGCTCGAGCCGCACGTGAACACGTAGCGCTTCGCGGGCGGAATCGCCGCCAGCGCGTCGCGCAACTGCGCGCGCACGGCAAACCACGCGCCGGGAATATGGCGCTTCACGTAGTTCGCGCTGGCCGTCACGTCGACGATCGCGAGCTCGCCGGGCGCGGCCTCCTTCAGCCAGCCGGCGAGCGTCGCAGGCGACACGTCGGCGGCGGGCGGCGTCGCCGGCACGTCGCGCGGCGGCTGGCCGCGCCCGGTGAATGCCGCGGTGCCGGCCGGCTCGACCACGCGCACGTCCCAGCCCATCTGGGCAAGCCACGAAGCGGTCATGTCCGCGCGCACGCCGTCGTCGTCGGCCAGCACGATCCGCGCGCCGCGCACGGCCGCGTGATGGTCGGTCTCCTGCACGAGCTGGCCGCCCGGCGTGCTCAGGAAGCCCGGCAGATGCCCGGCTTCGTATTCCTCGGGCGTGCGCACGTCGAAGCGGTACAGCGTGCGGCCCGGTTCGTCGAGCGCGGCGACGTCCTCGAGCGCGATGCGCGGCACGCCCGCGCGCTCGGCCACCGCGCGGGCAGCCTGACGGGCTTCGGCCCGCTGCGTCGCGTCGATCTCGTCCGGAAAGCGACGCGCGGCACCGTGCTCGAGCGTCTGGCCCGCCAGCGTCCAGCCGATCGTGCCGTTGCGCAGCGCGGCGACCGGATTCGGCAGCCCCGCGTTGACGAGCGACTGCGTGCCGATGATGCTGCGCGTGCGGCCCGCGCAGTTGACGATCACCTGCGTCTTCGGATCCGGTGCGAGCGCGCGCACGCGCAGCACGAGTTCCGCGCCCGGCACGCTGGTCGACGTCGGGATGTTCATCGTCTGGTACTCGTCGAAGCGGCGCGCGTCGACGATCACGACATCGGCTTTCGCATCGATCAGCGCCTGCACCTCCTGCGCGGACAGCGACGGCGTATGGCGCTCCGCCTCGACCCATTCGCCGAACGACTTGCTCGGCACGTTCACGTCGATGAACAGTTCGCCGCCCGCCGCGACCCAGCCCGCGAGGCCGCCGTCGAGCAGCCGCACGTCGGTGTAGCCGAGCCGCGCGAGCGCCGCGGCCGCGCGCGGCGCGAGATCCTCGCCGCCTGCCTCGCCGAACACGACGATCGGCGTGTCGCGGCGCGGAATCCGCGTCCATGCGTCGAGTTCGAGCTTCGACAACGGAAAGTTGGCCGCCCACAGCGGGTGGCCCTGTGCGTACGGATCTTCCTCGCGTACGTCGATCAGCGCGATCTCGTCGCGGGCCAGCAGGCGTGCGCGTACGTCCTGGTACGACGCGACGGGAAAGCGGGAAATGGAATCGGCGGATTGCGTCACGATGTCTCAGTGTTGAATAGGTTGAAGTCGATGAAGAAAGCGGAACGGCTCGAGCTTGGCCCTGCCAGCGCGCCCCCGCAACGGGCCACGCGAGCGGGCCGTGCATCAGGCATTCGAATAGCCCGACACGAACGGCTTCACGGTCCCGTCGTCCAGGTACACGGCGCGCTCGACCTTGCCGATGTTCGCGCCGTACACGTGGATGCTGATCGATACCTGGTCGGCGAACGCGTTGGTCACGCGATGCACGTCGCCGATGCGCGGCGACACGGCCTCGACCTCGCCCGGCCGCAGCCGCACGGCGTCGCCGGCGGGCACCGGCTTGCCGGCCGTGTCGAACCGGTACGGCTGCGAGAACTCGCCGCCGCGCAGCATCCCGATCAGCCCCCACACCGTGTGGTCGTGAATCGGCGTCGCCTGGCCGGGCCCCCACACGAAGCTGACGATCGAGAAGCGTTCGTCCGGGTCGAGATGCAGCAGGTACTGCCGGTAGCGCTCGGGATCGGGCTGCGCGAACGCGTCGGGCAACCAGTCGTCGTGTTCGACGAGCGCGGCGAGCAGCGCGCCGCCCTCGTCGAGAATGCGCGCCTCGTTCGCGCCGGACGCGAGCAGCGCATCCAGACCCTCGACGAACGGCCTCAACGGCGTCTGTTGCAACGAAAGCGTACTCATCGGCCGTCTCCTCGAATATGATGCCGAATATGATGGATCGTCATGATGCACCTGAAAGACCATGCAGAACAAACATGAAAATTAGCGATATCGACGCTTTTGCAGCGGTCGTCCGCTGCCAGACCCTGAGCCAGGCCGCGGCCGAGCTCGGGATGACGCAGCCCGCGATCACGCGGCGCGTCCAGAATCTCGAGGAAGCGCTCGGCGTGACGCTGCTCGACCGCAACACGAAGCCGCCGCGCCCGACCGACATCGGCCGGCAGGTGTTCGAACAGTGTCGCGCGATCCTGCGCGAGGTCGACGCGCTGCGCGAACTGACGGCCGGCCAGCAGCCGCCGGCCGGCGAATTCCGGATCGGGCTCACGCAGGGGCTCGGCGAGCTGATGCTGCCGGCACTCATCGGCGATCTCGCCGCGCAATGGCCCGCGCTCGCGACGCAGGTCACGACCGCATGGGGCGGCCTGCTCGTCGAACGCATCGCCCGCCGCGAACTCGATGCGGCACTCGTCTTCCTCGCCCGCGAAATGGTGCTGCCGGCGCAGGTCGAAGGCGTTCGGCTGCTGGACACGCGGCTCGTCGCGGTCGGCCGCAAGGGCGACTGGCCGCGCCGCAGCTACCGGCTCGCCGATTGCCACGCGCGCGGCTGGGTGCTCAATCCGGACGGCTGCGGCTTTCGTGCGGGCCTGCGGCGCGCGCTCGACGCGCAGGGCCTGCCGATGCCGGTCACGCTCGATGCGTACGGCCGCGACCTGCAACTGCAGAGCGTCGCGAACGGGTTCGGCCTCGGGCTGATGCCGCTGCCGCTCGTCGAACGCAGCCCGCTGCGCGACGCGCTCGACATCGTGCCACTCGCCGATTTCAAGCCGCAGATCGATCTCTGGCTGCTGCGCCGGCACGATGCGGCCCGTTTCGACGCGCCGCTCGCGACCATCGCCGCGCATGCGCGCGCCGCGTTCGCGCTGCCCGAGCGATCGCACGACAAGGCCGCCTAACGTAGCCGTGGTGGCCTCGGCCATCGCGCAGCGCCTGCCTCCCGCCTTGCGATTTCCGTGCGTGGCAACCCGGCCCGGCTCACGCATCACGCGGGCCGCGTTCGATCCCGTTGCGTGACGTCGCGTCGGCCTGCGCATGCGTCTGCCCGCGCGGTGCCGCATCGAGCACCGCCCGCCCCGCCGCCACCGCGATCGCATCGTCCTGCGGCGTATGCACGCGGCTGCACAGCACATCGCGATAGTGGCGCTCCAGCGGATTGGTGCGGCTCAACCCGTGATTGCCCGACAGTTTCAGCGCCTGCTCGACCGTCCGGATCGCCTGCTCGGTCACGGTGCGCTTGACGAGACCGCTGGTCGTCACCGACGGCGCGTTGCCGGCGTCGGTGCGCGCGATGTGATCGTCGAGCAGCACGCGGTTCGTGTGCAGCCAGCCCTCGATTTCGCCGACCGCCTCCTGCACGCGCGGCAGCGTCGCGAGCGGCGCGCCGAGCCCGCTCGGCGCACGCGTCGTCGCGAATTCGACCAGCCAGTCGCGCGATGCGCGCGCCACCGCGTCGTACAGGCTGCCGAGTAGCGCGACCATCCACGCCTGCTGATCGGCCTGCGCGTCGGCATCCGCATGGGTGGCGGCCGACACGACCCATGCGTCCGGCGCGCGCACGTCGACCGCATATTCGGCCGGCAGCGGCACGTCGTCGAACACGACTTCATGGCTGCCCGATGCGCGCAGGCCAAGATGATTCCAGCTTTCGATCACGCGGATGCGCTCGCCGTCGGTCGCGCGCTCGCGCGGCACGAGAAACACGCCGACGCGCGGCGCCGGTTCGTCGGTGCGCGCCCACACGGCCAGCCAGCGCAGCGCCGGAATGCCGGTGCTGTAGAGCTTGTGGCCCGACAGCCGCCAGCCGTCGCCGTCGCGGCGCGCAATGGTCGCCGGCAGCCCGCCGCGCGACGGCGAACCGAGCGCCGGCTCGACGCGCAGCGCATTGATCAGCGCGCCGTGCGCGACCGCGCTGTCGAACACCGCGCGCCGCACCTGCGCCGGCCAGCGGTTGTCGGCGCGGCCGAGCGCGCGATGCTGCAGATACGTCATCGTCAGCACCAGCGCGGTGGCGGGATCGGCCCCGGCGACGGCCGCGACGATCCGGCTCGCCTGCGCGAGCGTCGCCCCGGCGCCGCCATGTTCGCGCGGCACGACCTGCGCGATCAGCCC
Source organism: Burkholderia sp. KCJ3K979 (assembly GCF_016759955.1). Lineage (NCBI taxonomy): Bacteria > Pseudomonadati > Pseudomonadota > Betaproteobacteria > Burkholderiales > Burkholderiaceae > Burkholderia > Burkholderia sp. KCJ3K979. The sequence continues at coordinate 19,761 of NZ_JACFYV010000068.1, read as the reverse complement.
GGCACGATGCAGCCGCGCGAAGTTCTCGTGCGGAAAGCGGCCGTCGACGTCGTTGCGGGCCGCATCGGCGGCGAGTTCGGGGGCGAGGCGCTCGAGCAGCGCGGCGAGGCGCGCGTCGTTCGTCTCGTCGGCGGCGTCGGCAGCTTTGGCAAGGTCGGCGGGCAGAAGACGCAGCGCAGGTTGCGGTGGCGGCGAGGAAGCGGCAAGGCTGGCGGACATCGAAACGGATTCCCTGGGTAGGTCGAACACGGCGGCAAGAAGGCGGCACCCACGCGCGCCCGATCATTCACGAGCCCACAGCGTATGCGCAACGCATGCGCCCCCAAACCATGCAAATCTGATATTCAAATCGGGATTGATTATTTCCGTTCCGCATGATCCCGGCGTTAACCTGCGCTCCATTCCTGCCCGGCCGTGCGCCGGGACATCCCTGCACCGGAGACCCAGATGAGCGTCGAATTCATCGGCATGATCCAGAGCCAGAAACAGTCGGAAATCCACCCGGCGTCCGGCCCCGTGGTCGATCCCGACTATGTGCGCGACTTTGCCCGCGCCCACGAAACGGCCGGCTTCGACCGGATCCTCGTGCCGCATCACTCGACCGGCCCGTCGGCGACGCTGACGATCGCGTTCGCGGCGGCCGCGACCGAGCGCATCCACTTCATGCTCGCGCATCGCCCGGGCTTCACCGCGCCGACGCTCGCCGCGCGGCAGATCGCGACGCTCGACCAGTTCAGCCGCGGCCGGCTCGCCGTGCACTTCATCTCCGGCGGCTCGGACAGCGAGCAGCAGCGCGACGGCGATTTCCTCGATCACGACGCACGCTATGCGCGCACCGACGAATACCTGGGCATCCTGCGGCGGATCTGGACGGAACCGCAGCCGTTCGATCACGACGGCGCGCACTACCGGTTCAAGCAGGGTTTCTCGGAAGTGAAGCCGTTCCAGCAGCCGCATGTGCCGATCTACTTCGGCGGTGCGTCGGACGCGGCGCTCGCGGTGGCCGGCAAGCACGCGGACGTCTACGCGCTGTGGGGCGAATCGCTCGACCAGGTGCGCGACCTGACGACGCGCGTGCGCGCCGAAGCCGCGAAGCACGGCCGCCAGGTGCGCTTCTCCGTGTCGTTCCGCCCGATCCTCGCGGCGACCGAGGACGAAGCATGGGCGCGCGCGCACCGCATCCTCGACGAAACGCGCCGGCTGCGCGAAGCGGCCGGGCTCGGCGCCGGCGGCCCGCAGCAGAGCGAAGGCGCGCGCCGCCTGCTCGCCGCTGCCGAGCGCGGCTCGCGCGTCGACAAGCGGCTGTGGACCGAGATCGCGAAGCTCACCGGCGCGCGCTCGAATTCGACGGCGCTCGTCGGCACGCCCGAACAGGTCGCCGACGCGCTGCTCGACTACTACGACCTCGGCGTGACGACGTTCCTGATCCGCGGCTTCGATCCGCTCGAAGACGCGATCGACTACGGCCGCGAACTGATTCCGCGCGTGCGCGGCGCCGTCGCCGCACGCGACGCGGCCCGCCGCGCCGCCTGAGCCCCACGGAACCATACGGAGCCCCACGCCACCATGTCCGCCGTCCTTTCGTCGCCCGACCGTACCGCATCGGGACTCGTACTCGCCGATACCCCGCGCCAGCATTTCTGGTTCGATCCGCCCGCGCCGCGCATCGACGTGGCCGCCGAGCGCCGCCACCGGCAGGAGCGGCTCGCGGCCGCGTTCCGCCTGTTCGCGCGCTTCGGCTTCGCGTCGGGCCTCGCCGGCCACATCACCGCGCGCGATCCGGAGTTGCCCGATCATTTCTGGGTGAATCCGCTCGGCGTGCATTTCTCGCAGATCAAGGTCTCCGACCTGCTGCTCGTCAACGCGCGCGGCGAAACCGCGATCGGCCAGCGGCCGCTGAACAAGGCCGCGTTCGCGATCCATGCGGCGATCCACGAAGCCCATCCGCACGTCGTCGCCGCCGCGCACACGCATTCGACCTACGGCAAGGCCTGGTCGACGCTCGGCCGCCCGCTCGATCCGCTCACGCAGGACGCGTGCGTGTTCTATGAAGACCACGCGCTGTTCGACGATTTCACGGGGATGATCGTCGACACCAGCGAAGGCGCGCGGATCGCCGATGCGCTCGCGAAGCCGGACGGCACCACGCACAAGGGCGTGATCCTGAAGAACCACGGCATCCTGACGGCCGGCCCGACGGTCGAGGCCGCCGCGTGGTGGTACATCGCGCTCGACAACGCCGCGCACACGCAGTTGCTGGCCGAAGCGGCCGGCACGCCGCAACCGATCGATCACGCGACCGCGCGTCATACGCATGGCCAGATCGGCGGCCCCGACGGTGCGCTGCATGCGTTCGACAGCCTGTTCGCGCGCGTCGTCGCCGACGAACCCGATCTGCTCGACTGAGCCGACCTTGCGCCACCCGGAGACCACACAATGACCCACACCACCGCACCCGCGTCCGCCGACACGCACGACGACCAACGCCGCCGGCTGCTGCGCGCGGCCGGCGCCGCCGCGCTCGCCGTCCCTGCGATCACGCTCGGCCGCAAGGCGTGGTCCGCGCCGCCGCTGAAGAAACTCACGTTCGCGTGGAACCAGAACGCGTTCTGCCTGACGCCGATCGTCGTCGCGCAGGAGCGCGGCTTCTTCGAGAAGAACGGGCTGCAGGTCGAGCTGATCAACTACAGCGGCTCGACCGATCAACTGCTCGAATCGATCGCGACCGGCAAGGCCGACGCGGCGGTCGGGATGATCCACCGCTGGCTGAAGCCGCTCGAAGCCGGCTTCGACGTGAAGATCATCGGCAGTTCGCACGGCGGCTGCGTGCGCCTGCTCGGCGCGAAGGCGGCCGGCGTCACGACGCTGCAGGCGCTGAAAGGCAAGACCGTCGGCGTCAGCGATCTCGCCGCGCCCGGCAAGCACTTTTTCTCGATCCTGCTCGCGAAGAACGGCGTCGATCCGGAGCGCGACATCACGTGGCGACAGTATCCGGCCGACCTGCTCGGCGTCGCGGTCGACAAGGGCGAAATCCACGCGATCGCCGACGGCGACCCGAATCTGTATCTGCTCGAAAAGCGCAGCAACGGCGCGTACACCGAACTCGCGACCAACCTGTCCGGCGAATACGCGCGCAAGGTGTGCTGCGTGATCGGCGCGCGCGGCGACCTCGTGCGCAACGACCGGCCGTCGGCCGCCGCGCTCGCGCGCTCGATCGTGCAGGCCACCGAGTACACGCACGACAACCCGAACGAAGCCGCGAAGGTGTTCGCCAAGTATTCGCCGAAGATCAGCCCCGAGGATCTGCGCAAGCTGTATGCGACGCTCACCTACACGCATCACCCGACCAACGTCGACCTGCAGCAGGAAATCGCGTTCTATGCGGACGATTTCCGCCGCATCAGCGTGCTGAAGAAGAGCACGGACCCGCAGCGCTTCGCGCAGCAGGTCTATGCGAACGTACTGGGGTAACGCGATGTCGACGATCGAACACGCTTCCGCCGCACGTACCGCGTCGGCTCCGGCCGGCGCCGCCGCCAACGCTTCCGCTTCCGCTTCCGGTTCCGCGCGCGCAGCCTGCACGACGTGCGAAGCCACGCTGGCCGCGCAGGCGCGGCGCGAGCGCATCTGGCCGACCGGGATCGCCGCCGCATTCGCGTGGGCCGCGCTCGGCGCGCTCACGCAACTGTGGCCGAACCGGATCGTCGGCTTCAGCGACTGGGCGTACACCGACACGTTCGGCACGGCCGCGTGGACGATCGCCGCGCTGTTGCTCGTCGCCGCGACGCTCGGCCATCGGGTTGCGGCGACCCGCCCGCGGCTCGCGCGGGTACGCCCGGCCGGCCCGTGGCTCGTCGCGCTGCCGCTCGTGCTCGCCGCGTGGGAAATCGTCACCGCCAAAACCGGCTGGCTGCCGACGCCGTTCTTCGCGCCGCCGCAGGCGCTGATCGAGGTCTACGTCGACGACTGGCCGCGCCTCGCCGGCAGCGCCGCCAACACACTGAAGCTGCTCGCGCTCGGCTTCGCGTACGGCGTCACGGTCGGCTTCGCGGTCGGCGTGTCGATCGGCTGGTCGCGCCGGATCGGCTACTGGGTGCATCCGGTGCTGCGCGTGCTCGGGCCGGTGCCGGCCACCGCGCTGCTGCCGCTCACGTTCTACTTCTTCCCGTCGAGCTATTCGGCCGCCGCGTTCCTGATCGCGCTGGCGACGGGCTTCCCGGTTGCCGTGCTCACGTGGTCCGGTGTCGCGAGCGTGAACAAGCAGTACTACGACGTCGCGCGCACGCTCGGCGCGAACGCACGCTTCCTCGTGCTGCGCGTCGCGATTCCGGCCGCGCTGCCGCACGTGTTCGTCGGCATCTTCATGGGGCTGAGCGCGTCGTTCACCGTGTTGGTCGTCGCCGAGATGATGGGCGTCAAGTCGGGGCTCGGCTGGTATTTGAGCTGGGCGCAGGGCTGGGCGTCGTACGTGAACATGTATGCGGCGCTGATCGTGATGGCGCTGCTGTTTTCCGGGCTGATCGCGCTGCTGTTCGCCGTGCGCGACCGTGTGCTCGCGTGGCAGAAAGGAACCGTCAAATGGTAAGCGCCGCCGTACTCGAACCGTCCGCGGCCACTGCCGCGGCGCCCGCCGTCACGCCGCCGCGCGGCGCGCGCATCGACATCCGCCGCGTGAGCCATGCGTTCGACGGCCCCGGCGGCGCGCTGCCGGTGCTCGACGACGTGTCGCTGTCGATCGCGGCCGGCGAATTCGTCGCGCTGCTCGGCCCAAGCGGCTGCGGGAAATCGACGCTGCTGCGCCTCGTGGCGGGACTCGACGCCGCGCGTCAAGGCACCATCGCGCAGGATGGCGTGCCGATCGAGCGCCCCGATCCGTCGCGCATCGTCGTGTTCCAGGACCCGACGCTGTACCCGTGGCGGCGCGTGCGCGCGAACGTCTCGCTCGGCCTCGAAGCACGCGGCGTGGCGCGTACCGCGCAGCATCGCGTCGACGATGCGCTCGCGCGCGTCGGGCTGCAGGACTTCGCGAACGTGTTCCCGCATCAGTTGTCCGGCGGGATGGCGCAGCGCGTCGCGCTCGCCCGCGCGCTCGTCAACGATCCGCGCCTGCTGATCCTCGACGAGCCGCTCGGCAAGCTCGATTCGCTGACGCGGCTCACGATGCAGGCCGAGTTGACCGCACTGTGGCAACGCGACGGTTTCTCCGCGCTGCTCGTCACGCACGATGTGGAAGAAGCGCTGTTCCTCGCGCAGCGCGTGATCGTGTTCGGGCCGCGCCCGGCAACGATCGTCGCCGAACTGCGCGTCGACCTGCCCTACCCGCGCCATCGCGGCGACCCGCGCCTCGCCGAATTGCGGCACGACGCGCTGCGGCATCTCGGGCTCGATGCGAGCTGGTAGATGCCGGATGCCGTTCGACGTTTGACCACGATCCGCCGGGGACGCGCGCGATGAACGCGCCGCCGTTCGCCGACTGGGCCATCGCGTTCCTGCAACTGCTGTATCGCGCGCAAATCGCGTTGGCGCGTGGGCTGCACGCGATCGGCCTGACCGGCGACGCCGACGGACAGGCCGCGTGGCCGTGGGCGCATCGCATCGCGCTCGAGACGCTGCGCATCGACGCGGGGCTCACGCGGCAGCTCGCGCTCGCCTGTGGCGCGACGGCGCTGGCCGTCGTGCTCGCGTGCACCGCGCTGGCTTCGCGCAAGTGGCGTGTCGTGCTGGCCATCGCCGCGCTGGCCGTCGCGTGGTTCGCGCCGTGGCCACCCGCGTCGCTGTGGCTCGCGCCGGCCGTGCCGACCAGCTTTCAGCGCGATCCCGCGCCGTTTTCCGTAGCGAACGTGATGCGCGGCGCGCACCTGTACACGCAACATTGCTCGGCCTGCCACGGCACGGACGGACGCGGCGAAGGGCCGCTCGCGGCCACGCTCGCGCACTGGCCGCCGACCTTCGCCGGCGCGCTGCTCGCGCGTCGCCTCGACGGCGAACTGTTCTGGCGCGTGCGCCACGGCACGCAGGACGAGCACGGCGCGCCGACGATGCCCGGCTTTGCGGCGACCCTCGGCCCGCAGGACACCTGGGCCGTGCTCGACTACCTGAAAGCGCTGGCTGCCGGCAGCGGCGCGCAGGCAGAAGGCGCGTGGCCGGTGCCGGTCCCGCTGCCGGCCCTCGACGTGCGGTGCGGCGACGCCGCGCCTCAAGCGCTCGAGCGCTGGCGCGAAGGCCAGCGCGTGCGCGTCGTCGCGCTTGCGCCCGGCGCGACGCCACCGCAGGAAGACGCCCGCTGGCAGACCTTGCTGGTCACCGAAAACGGGGTGTCGGTGCCATCGTCGACCGGCTCGCGTGCGAACTGCGTCGCGACGACCGTCGATGCGTGGCGCGCGTTCGCGACGATTGCCGGCGTCGCGCCCGATGCGCTCGGCGGCACGCAACTGCTTGCGGATCGACGCGGCTGGCTGCGCGCGCGTGCGTTGCCGGGCAGCGCCGGCTGGTCGGACGCCGACCTGCTGTGCCGCTCGGATACGGCGGCTGTCCGGCCGTCCACGCCGGCCACCCGCGGCGACGCGCTGACCGCACTGCTGCTGCGCGTCGATCGGGAACCCGTGCGCGACGTACAAGCCGGGCTCCCGCATTGAATTCATGAACCCTTCCCTCAACCGAACTTCACGATGAATCCGACCCGACGCCACTTCCTCGCCCAGGCGAGCGCCCTTGCCACGATCGCCGCCGCCCCCGCCGTCGTGCGCGCGCAATCGGGCGCACGCCCGCTGCTGCGCGCCGGCGACCAGAAAGGCGGGCTGCGCGCACTGCTCGAAGCGGCCGGCGAACTGAACGGCCTCGCGTACGACATCGCGTGGACCGAATTTCCTGCCGCCGCACCGCTCGCCGAAGCGCTGAACGCGGCCGCCGTCGACTGCGGGCCGATCGGCGACGCGCCGGTGATCTTCGCGCTGGCATCGGGCGCCCGCATCAAGGTGATCGGCGCGAACCGTTCCGATCCGTACGGCACGGCCGTGCTCGTGCAGCCCGACGCCGCGCTGAAAGGCGCGGCCGACCTGAAAGGCAAGCGCATCGGCACCACGCGCGGCTCGATCGGCCATTTCGTCACGCTGAAGGCGCTCGACGCGGCCGGCCTGCCGCCCGATGCCGTGTCGTTCCGCTTCCTGCCGCCGGCCGACACGATGCTGGCGCTCGCCACCGGTTCGATCGACGCGTGGGCAACCTGGGAGCCCTATACCGCGCTCGCCGAAACGAGCGGCCGCGCGCGCGTGCTGGTCAACGGCCGCGGGCTGTGGTCGGGCCTCAGCTATCTGGCGGCGACCGACGCGGCGATCGCATCGAAACGCGACGTGCTGCACGATTTCCTGCGGCGCGTCGTGCGCGCGCAGGCCTGGTCGTACCGGCACGTCGACGCGTATTCGGCGGCGCTCGCGCGCATCATCGGCATTCCGCCGGCCGCCGCGAAGCTGCAATTCGAGCGCCGCGGCACGCGCTGGCTGCCGATCGACGCGCCGGTGATCGCCGAGCAGCAGCGCACGGCCGACTTCTACCTGAAGGCCGGGCTGCTGCGCCAGCCGCTCGACGTACGCACGACCTTCGACACGGGCTTCCCGCTCGCGTGACGAGCGCGGGCGGCGCGCAGCCGCCCAAACGGCTGCGGCACGATCTGGCACAATCGCGCTTCGATCAGCCCGCCTTCAGCCAGCGTCATGCCAGCCATCACCGAACTCTTCGTCTATCCGATCAAATCCTGCGCCGGCATCGCGCTGACACGCGCGCAACTGCTGGAAACGGGCCTCGCGTACGACCGCCACTGGCTGATCACCGATCCGCACGGGCAGATGCTCACGCAGCGCACGCACCCGCGCCTCGCGCTGATCCGCCCGACGCTCGACGGCGATGCACTCGTGCTGAACGCGCCGGGCATGCCGGAAATCCGCACGCCGCTCGATGGCGACGCGACGCCCGCCACGCCGAAGATGGCCGCGACCGTGTGGCGCGACACCGTCGACGCGATCGACACCGGCGCCGACACGGCCGCATGGCTCACCGAATTCCTCGGCGTGCCGACGAAGCTCGCACGCTTCGGCCCCGACGCGCGCCGCGGCTGCAACCGCAAATGGACCGGCGAGATCGATACGCATACGCAGTTCGCGGACGGCTATCCGCTGCTGGTGATCGGCCAGTCGTCGCTCGACGACCTGAACGCGCGGCTCGCCGCGAAAGGCGCGCCGGCCATTCCGATGAACCGCTTCCGGCCGAACATCGTCGTGTCGGATCTCGATGCGTACGAAGAGGATTTCGTCGAGCATCTCGACGTCGACGGCGATACGCCGGTGCGGCTGCGGCTCGTGAAGCTGTGCACGCGCTGCCCGATGCCGACGATCGACCAGGCCACCGGCGCACCCGATCCGGCATGGCCGCACGAGCCGACCGACACGATGCAGACCTATCGCGCGAACCCGAACTACGACGGCGCGCTGACGTTCGGCATCAACGCGATCGTCATCGCAGGCGCGGGCGCGTGGCTCGAAGTCGGGCAGCCGGTCGAAGCGGAGATCGGCTTCGGCGATTGAGCCGGAGCCGGACAGCGCCCCGCATTCCCTTCACGCGCCGTCTCGTCGCGTCCGATCACGCGGCGCGCGGCATCGCGTCGCTCGCCGCCGCCGGCAGCCGGATCGTCACGACGAGGCCGCCGCCGGCCGCATCGGCCAGCGTCACGCTGCCCTGATGCACGCGCGCGATTTCCCGCACGATCGACAGCCCAAGCCCGGTGCCTTCGACCGTCTGCGTCTTGCTGCCGCGATGGAAGCGCTCGAACACCGCGTCGCGTTCGTCGGCCGGAATGCCCGGCCCGCTGTCGATCACGTCGAGCCGCGCCTGTTCGCCGTCGCGCGAGATACGCACCGTGATCACCGCATGGTCGCCCGCATAACGGATCGCGTTGTCGATCAGGTTGCCGATCATCTCGCCGAGCAAGTCGGATTGGCCGAGCACGTCGACGTCGGCCTCGTGTTCGAAGCCGAGATCGATGTCGCGCGCGCGGGCGACGGGCGACCAGTCGAGCGTCACGCTGCGGGCAAGCCGGTGCAGCGCGACCGGCTTGTGCGCGACCGCATGACCGCTGTCCGAATCGAGCCGCGACAGCGACAGCAGTTGCTGGACGATCTTCGCGGCCTGCCGCACCGCGCCGTTCGCGCGCCGCAGATGCACGTTCGCGCGCGGCTGCTCGTCCGGCCGCAGCGCGAGTTCGACGCCCGCCTGGACGGCCGCGAGCGGCGTCTTCAACTGATGGGCCGCATCGGCGAAGAAGCGCCGCCGCGCCACCTGCATCCGCTGCGTGCGGCCGATGTACTGGTTGATCGAATCGACGAGCGGCGCGAGTTCGCTCGGCATCGCGCCCGTGTCGAGCGGCGTCGTGTCGTCCTCGCTGCGCGCGGCGACGGTGGCCGACAGCCGGTTCAGCGGCCGCAGCCCGCGGCCGACGCCGAGCCACACGATCCCGAGCGCCAGCACGACGAGCAGCCCTTCCTGCAACAGCGACCCGATCAGGATCTCGCGCGCGAGCGCCTGGCGCGCCTCGATCGTCTCGCCGACCATCACCCACACGATGCGCGACTGCGCGGTCGGCACGTCGTGCACCGGGATGCGCAGTGCGGCCATCCGCAACTGTTCGCCGCGATACACGACGTCGTAGTACCGCGTGACGAACAACGCGCCGTCGCCCGCGTCGCGGCCCTGCGGCAGCGGCAGGTCCGGATAGCCGGTGATCGTGTGGCCGTTGTCCTCGCGGATCAGGTAGTAGATCTTGCCGCCGTCGCTCGATTCGAGCATTTCGAGCGCGAGATACGGCAGGTCGACCTCGATCTCGCCGTCGTTGAGCCGCACGCCTTCACGGATCGACTTCAGCGACGACGACAGCGTGCGGTCGAACGCGACGTGCGCGGCGCTCATCGCACGCTGGTACGTGAGCCACGAGTCGAGCGCGAGCAGGCCCAGCAGCGGCAGCAGCAGCCACAGCGCGACCTGCGCGCGCAGGTTCGGGCGGGTCATCCTTCCGCCTTCGCTTCGAGCAGATAGCCCAACCCGCGCAGCGTGACGATCGCGACGCCCGTGTTCTCCAGCTTCTTGCGCAACCGGTACACGTAGATCTCGATCGCATCGGCGTTGACCGATTCGTCGAGCCCGAAGATCTTCTCCGACAGCGTGTCCTTGTTGATCGCGCGGCCGTTGCGCAGGATCAGCACCTCGAGCACCGAGCGCTCGCGCGGCGTGAGCGACAGCGGCTCGCCCGCGAGATGGAAGCTGCGGTCGATACTGTCGTACGAAAGCGGCCCGCACTCGACGCGCGAATGCTCGTGCCCAAGACTGCGCCGGATCAGCGCGCGGGCGCGCGCCTCGAGTTCGGTCAGCTCGAACGGCTTCGCGAGATAGTCGTCGGCGCCGAGATCGAGCCCCTTCACGCGGTCCTCGACCGACCCGTGCGCGGTGAGGATCAGCACCGGCACCGGGTTGCGGCGCGCGCGCAGTCGTCGCAGCACCTCGAGCCCGTCCAGTTTCGGCAGCCCGAGGTCCAGAATCACCAGCGCGTAATCCTGCGTGCGCAGCACGTGGTCCGCCGCCTCGCCGTCGGCCATGTGATCGACCGCGAAGCGCGCGGCGCTCAGCGCATCGTTCAGCGACTGGGCCAGGTTCGGGTTGTCTTCGACGAGCAGCACACGCATGGGGATTCCGGTAAGGTCAGCGACAGCCCGCTACATTACATGATCCTTTCCGTCTCCACGCCTCGCGCAAACACGGGTTGCGCGGGTGTCGCGAAGCCGCCGCGCGCGATGCCGGCCGCAGCGACTCAGCGCTCGGCAGCAGGCTGGTTGCGCGCCACGATGCGCGCGTCGCCGGTCACGCGCCGCTCGCGGAAACCGGCCACCACCGCGACGAACGCGACGCTCGCGCCGACCGTGACGACGATCATCGGATGCACGGTGCCGTCCGACAGCCACGCCAGCACGCCGCCGCACGCGGCCGTGATCGCCATCTGGATAAAGAAGAACAGCCCCGACGCCGTGCCGGCGATCTTCGTGTACGGCTGCATCACCGCGAACTGGCAGGCCGGAATCGCGATCCCGACCGCGATCATCACGACGAACATCGGCGCGACGAGCGCCGTCACCGAAGCCGGCGCGAGCGCGCCGCCGACCCACAGCACGGCGGTGCCGACCAGATTGACGGCCGCCGCCGCCGCGATGACCGAATCGGCCGTCCGGCGCGTGCTGGTCCGCGCGAACGCACTCGAACCGATCAGGTAGCCGAGCACGGTCACGCCGAAGATCGCCGCATAGACCGGGCCGGACACACCGATGTGCCGCTGGAACAGCGTCGACGATTCCGCAATGAACGGATAGTAGGTGCAGTAAGCAAAGCTGATCGCGAGCGAATAGCGCAGGAACCGCCGCTCGCGCAGCAGGCCGGCGTAGGTCCGCAGCAGCCCCGCGCCGGCGGGCGGCCGCGCGTCGCGCTCGCGGGTCTCGGGCAGGTAGCGCAGCACCATCGCGGTCGCGACCAGCCCGCCCGCCGCCAGCCAGCCGAACACGCCGCGCCAGCCGAGCCACTCGGCAATCGCGCTGCCGGCCAGCGGCGCGACCACCGGCGACAGCGCCATGCCCGCCGAAATATGGCCGAGCATCGTGGCCTGCGTCGCGGCCGGAAAGCGCTCGCGCACGATCACGCGGCCGATCACGGTGCCGCTGCAGCCGCCCAGCGCCTGGAACATGCGCGCGGCGATCAGCGCCGGGATGCTGGTCGACCATGCGCAGGCGACGCTCGCGACGACGTACACGCACAGGCCGCCGAGCAGCACCGGCCGTCGGCCATAACGGTCGGACAGCGGCCCCGACACCAGCATCGACAGCGCATAGCCGACCATGTAGAGGGTCAGCGTGAGTTGCAGCTGCGCGTCGGTGCCGTGCAGCGCATCCGCCATCGCGGGCAGCGACGGCAGGTATGCGTCGATCGTGATGCGCGGCAGGCACACGACGAGCATCAACAGGAACAGCCAGCCCCGGCGGGGTAATGAACGCGTCTTCATGCGGTAAGTCCGGATCGGCCGGATGAGTAGGGTCGACAGCAATCTAAGGCGAAAGTGATATAAGCTGAAGGACCATTAAATCGACTGTCGACTGGACCACTATGCCGCGAGGCAAAGCCGCGATTCCGCTGGACCTGCCGCGCCCTGCCGGGCTGTCGGGCGGCAGCCCGCACTCGAAGCAGGAATGCATCGCCGACACGATCCGCGACGCGATCCTGAAACGCCTGCTGCCCGGCGACAGTCCGCTGCCATCCAGCCGGACGCTGGCCGCGCGCTGGGACATCGCGCGCGGCACCGTCGAAGCGGCGTACGACATCCTGTGCGCCGAGGGCTACATCGCCCGCACGCAAGGCTCCGGCACACACGTGTGCGCGGTGGTGCCGGACAGCTATCTGCGCGCGGCCGCGCGGTCGCGAGACGGCAACCCGCTCCCCGCCGCCATCGCGTCCCCCGCACCCACCGCCCCGGCCGAGCCCGAGCACGGCGTGCGTCCGGGCGTCCCGTTCGTCGCGCGGCTCGCCGATCCCGGCCTGCTGCCGATGCAGCAATGGAAGAAGGCGCTCGGCGCCAGCCTGCTCGCCGCGACGGCGGACGATCTCGGTGCGACACCGGCACAGGGCGTCGAAAGCCTGCGCGCCGAGATCGCCGCGTACCTGCGGGAATACCGCGGCATCCCGTGCGAGGCCGGCGACATCGTCATCACGACCGGCATCCGCCACGCGATCGACCTCGTCGCACGCACGCTGCTCGCGCCCGGCTCGGCGGTGCTGATGGAGGACCCCGGCTATGCGTCGGCGTGGCAGATCTTCACGATCGCGGGCGCGAACGTGATCGACGTGCCGGTCGATCGGGAAGGCATCGACACCGCATCGCTGAATCGCCATCCCGATGCGCGCGCCGCCTACGTGACGCCGGCCCATCAGGCGCCGCTCGGCGTCACGATGTCGGTCTCGCGCCGGCTCGAACTGCTCGACTGGGCGCAGCGCAACCGCACGTGGATCATCGAGGACGACTACGACGGCGAATTCAGCTACCAGACCGCCCCGCTGCCCGCGCTGAAATCGCTCGACGCGTGCGACCGCGTGATCTATTGCGGGTCGTTCAACAAGACGCTGTTTTCCGGGCTGCGCATCGGCTTCATGATCGTGCCGTCGGCACTGCGGCCGGCGCTGTCCGCCGTGTGGCACGCGACCGCGCGCTCGGTCGGCGTCGCGCCCCAACTGGCGCTGGCCCGCTTCATCGGTCAAGGCGATTTCGCGAAGCACCTGCGCGCCGCCCGCCACGCGTACCGCCAGCGGCGCGACATCGTGCTCGACCAGCTCGAGAAACATGCCGGCGGCCGGTACAGGGTGACGGGCGAGCACGCGGGCTTTCATTTCGTGCTGTGGCTGCCGCCCGGCATCGACGATGCCACGTATGTCGCGCAAGCCCGCGCGGCCGGCGTCGAGCTGCAACCGATCCGCGGCTTCTGTCGAAGCGCCCGCCGCGAAGCGGGCGTCGTCGTGGGCTATGCCGCGCTGACGGCCGCCCGCGCGCGGCATGGCGGCCGCCTCCTCGGCCAACTGCTGGCCACTTCCGCGTAACCCGCGCCCCCGCGTCGCCCCACCTTTCAAGCCCTGCCGCGCGCCGCGAAACCCGCGGTCGGCGCCGCGTCGACCTCGGGAAATCCATGACACGAACGGCGCGATTGCGAACCGGAATGAAAGCAGGCTGAAAGTGCCCCGCAATTAACATCCGCGTCACTCGAACAAAACCCACGCATCACTGGAGGAAGACATGCCGTTTGCACCGAAGCAACTCGCCGTCGCGCTGGCGATCGTTCTGGGCACTGCCGCCGGCAGCGCCGTCGCGCAGGTTCCGGCCGGCTACCCGGGGAACTACCAGGGCGTGATCGACGCCGCGAAGAAGGAAGGCAAGCTGATCGTCTACTCGACCACCGACACGGGCCTCGTGCGTCCGCTGATCAAGGACTTCGAAAGCCTGTACGGCGTGAAGGTCGAGTACAACGACATGAACAGCACCGAGCTGTACAACCGCTACATCAGCGAGAACGCGGCGAGCAGCACCAGCGCCGACGTGCTGTGGAGCTCGGCGATGGACCTGCAGGTCAAGCTCGTCAACGACGGCCTGATGGCATCCTACGATTCGCCCGAAAGCCCGAACGTGCCGCAATGGGCGCAGTACCAGAAGCAGGCGTACGGCACGACGTTCGAGCCGCTCGCGATCGTCTACAACAAGCGGCTGATCCCCGAGAACGAAGTGCCGACGACGCGCGCCGACCTGATCAAGCTGCTCACCACGCAGGCCGACAAGTTCAAGGGCAAGGTCACGACCTACGACATCGAGAAATCGGGCGTCGGCTTCAACTATCTGACCCAGGACGCGCACGTGAACGAGAAGGTCACGTGGGAACTGGTGAAGGCGATCGGCGCGACCGGCCCGAAGCTGCAGTCGAGCACGGGCGCGATGATGGAGCGCATCTCGTCGGGCGAGAACCTGATCGGCTACAACATCATCGGTTCGTATGCCTATGCAAAGGCGAAGAAGGACAAGTCGATCGGCTACGTGTTTCCGAAGGACTACACGCAGGTCGTGAGCCGTCTCGCCACGGTGTCGAAGAAGGCGAAGAACCCGAACGCCGCGAAGCTGTGGGTCGACTACCTGCTGTCCAAGCGCGGCCAGACGCTGATCGCGAACCAGGCGAACCTGTACGCGATTCGCGCGGACGTGACCGGCGAAACGTCGGCCGCGAGCCTCACGAAGGAACTCGGCGATTCGCTGAAGCCGATCCAGATCGGCACCGGCCTGCTGGTCTATCTCGACCAGTCGAAGCGACTCGCGTTCCTGAAGCAATGGCAGCAGGCGATCAAGCGCTGATGCGCTGAGTCGCTGACCTCGGGCCGCCCGCCGCACCGCGCGCGGGCGGCCCCTTCCCCTTACCGACTTCCTTGAGGCGGCCATCCGGATGGCCGCAGGGGCGAACTCATGCTTTCAACCAGCACACGCGGCACGGCACCGGCCGTTCCGCCCGCCACCGGCCCGCGCGACGCGATTCCCGCGCTGCCGGTCAGCAGCCTGCAGCCGCTCGCCGGCATGCTGCGCTGGATCGTCGTCGCGGTCCTGACCGTCGCGGTCGCGCTGCCGCTCGGCTTCATCCTGTTCCAGAGCCTGCTGTCCGCACCGTTCTTCGACGCGAACAAGACGCTCGGCGTCGAAGGCTTCCGCTTCATCTTCAGCGATCCCGACTTCTGGTCGGCCGTGAAGAACTCGTTCGTCATCGCCGGCGGGATGCTGTTCATCTCGATCCCGCTCGGCGGCATCCTCGCGTTCCTGATGGTGCGCACCGACCTGCCCGGCCGCCGCTGGCTCGAACCGCTGCTGCTCACGCCGGTGTTCGTGTCGCCGATGGTGCTCGCGTTCGGCTACGTGGTCGCGGCCGGCCCGGTCGGCTTCTACTCGGTGTGGTTCAAGGAACTCTTCGGGGTACAGAACGTGCCCTGGAACGTGTATTCGATCTTCGCGATCACGGTGATCGTCGGCCTCACACACGTGCCGCACGTGTACCTGTATTCGTCGGCCGCGCTGCGCAACCTCGGCTCGGACGTCGAGGAAGCCGCGCGCGTGACGGGCGCCCGCCCGTTCCGCGTCGCACTCGACGTGAGCCTGCCGATGACGATGCCCGCGCTGCTGTTCGCCGGCGTGCTGGTGTTCTTCCTCGGCTTCGAGGTGTTCGGGCTGCCGCTCGTGCTCGGCGATCCGGAAGGCCACCTCGTGCTCGCGACCTACCTGTACAAGCTGACCAACAAGCTCGGCGTGCCGTCGTATCACCTGATGGCCGCGGTCGCCGTGTGCATCGTCGCGATCACGTTCCCGCTCGTGCTGCTGCAGCGCCGCCTGCTGAAGACCGCGAGCCGCTTCGTCACCGTGAAGGGCAAGGCCGGCCGCGCGACCGTGCTGCCGCTCGGCGTGTGGCGCTGGGTCGCGCTCGCGATCGTCGCGCTGTGGCTGATGCTGACCGTGATCGTGCCGATCTCGGGCATCGTGCTGCGGGCGTTCGTGACCAACTGGGGCGAAGGCGTCGCGCTCGCCGAAGTGCTGACGTTATCGAACTTCATCGAACTGTTCGAGCAGGACAACCTGGTGCGCGCGATCGTCAACACGCTCGGCATCGGCGTGATCGGCGGCGCGCTCGCGATCGGCTTCTACTCGCTCGTCGCGTTCGCCGGCCACCGCCGCCCCGACTGGGCGACCAAGCTGCTCGACTACCTCGTGCTGCTGCCGCGCGCGGTGCCGGGTCTCCTCGCCGGTCTCGCGTTCCTGTGGATCTTCCTGTTCGTGCCCGGCCTTCGTGAGCTGAAGAACTCGATGTGGAGCATCTGGATCGCGTACACGGTCGTGTGGCTCGCGTACGGGATGCGGCTCATCCAGAGCGCGCTGCTGCAGGTCGGCCCGGAACTCGAGGAAGCTGGCCGCAGCGTCGGCGCGACGCGCAGCCGCGTGTCGCTCGACGTGACGCTGCCGCTCGTGCGCTTCGGCCTGCTCGCCGCGTGGCTGCTGATCTTCATGATCTTCGAGCGCGAATACTCGACGGCCGTCTACCTGCTGTCGCCCGGCACCGAAGTGATCGGCGCGCTGCTCGTGTCGCTGTGGGCGACCGGCGCCGTCGACCAGGTCGCGGCGCTCTCTGTCATCAACATCGCGATGGTCGGCGCCGGTCTCGGCGTGGCCCTGCGCTTCGGAGTGAAACTTCATGGATAAGCTCATCGTCGACGATCTGCACCTCAGCTACGGCGCCAACCCGATCCTCAAGGGCGTGTCGTTCGAACTGAAGGCCGGCGAAGTCGTGTGCCTGCTCGGCGCGTCGGGCAGCGGCAAGACCACGCTGCTGCGTGCGGTGGCCGGCCTCGAACAGCCGTCGGACGGCCGCATCCAGCTCGACGACCGCGTGTTCTTCGACGGCGCGCGGCGCGTCGACCTGCCGGTCGAACAGCGCTCGCTCGGCCTCGTGTTCCAGTCGTACGCGCTGTGGCCGCACCGCACCGTCGCCGACAACGTCGGCTACGGCCTCAAGCTGCGCCGTGTCGCCCCGGCCGAACAGAAGCGCCGCGTGCAGACCGCGCTCGACCAGCTCGGCCTCGGCCATCTCGCGGAACGCTTTCCGCATCAGCTGTCGGGCGGCCAGCAGCAGCGCGTCGCGATCGCCCGCGCGCTCGTCTACAACCCGCCGGTGATCCTGCTCGACGAGCCGCTGTCGAACCTCGACGCGAAGCTGCGCGAGGAAGCGCGTGCGTGGCTGCGCGAGCTGATCGTGTCGCTCGGGCTGTCGGCGCTCTGCGTGACGCACGACCAGACCGAGGCGATGGCGATGTCCGACCGCATCCTGCTGCTGCGCAACGGTCGCATCGAGCAGGAAGGCACGCCGGCCGAGCTGTACGGCGCGCCGCGCTCGCTGTACACCGCCGAATTCATGGGCAGCAACAACCGGATCGACGCGCGCGTCGCCGCGATCGACGGCGAATGCGTGACGCTCGCCGGCGACGGCTGGGAGCTGCAGGCGCTTGCCCGCGACACGCTCGCGCCGGGCCAGGACGCGCAGGCCGTGATCCGTCTCGAACGCGTGCAGGTCACCGACGGCCCGGGCGCGAACCGCCTGCAGGCCGACCTCGTCACGTCGATGTATCTCGGCGATCGCTGGGAGTACCTGTTCCATTGCGGCGAGATGCGCCTGCGTGCGTTCGGCCATGTACCGCGCGCGGCCGGCAAGCACTGGATCGAATTCCCGACCAACGACTGCTGGGCGTTCGCGAAAGCGGGCTGACCCGATCGTGGCGGTCAGCGTGCCGCCGCCTGTCACTCCACGCAGCCGCCTTCCTGCCCGGCGGACGCTTCCCGGCGTCCGCCGCGGGCAATTGCGCGGTTGCGTGCCGTATCCGTTTCACCCAACCCACAAGAACCAAGGAGACACCATCAATGAAGTCACGCGCAGAACGTTCGATTCGAACAGTAGTCCTCACCGGTTCAGCCGCGGCCGCCTGCCTCGCCGCGCCGGCCGCGCACGCGCAGTCGTCGGTCACGATGTACGGGATCATGGACGCCGGTATCGAATTCACGAACCATGCGGCGCCGCAAGGCGGCAATTCGGTCAAGCTGAAGTCGGGCAACAAGAACACGTCGCGCTGGGGCCTGCGCGGCGTCGAGGATCTCGGCGGCGGGCTGAAGGCCGTGTTCCGGCTCGAAAGCGGAATCGACCTCGCGAACGGCGCCTCGGACGACGGCCCCGACTCGATCTTCGCGCGCCGCGCGACGGTCGGCCTGAAAGGCAAATGGGGTGAGCTGTCGCTCGGCCGCAACTTCACCGTCACTTACGATTACATGCTGCCGTTCGATCCGATGGGTTACGCGCAGAACTACTCGTGGGCGACCTCGTCGATGGCGACCGGCGGCCGCAAGGACGGCCTGTTCACGCGCTCGTCGAACGCGGTGCGCTACGACGGCGAATTCAGCGGCTTCAAGTTCGGCGCGCTGTACGGGTTCGGCAACGTGCCGGGCAGCATGAAGACCAGCTCGAAATACGATTTCGCGGTGGGCTACGAGACGGGGCCGTTCGCGGCGGTCGTCACGTTCGACCGGCAGAACGGCGCGGCCGACAGCGTCACGCCGGCCGATACCGTCAACTACATTCAAGGCATCCACGCGGGCCTCAGCTACGACTTCGGCAACCTGAAGACGATGGCCGGTTATCGCAACTATCGGCGCACGTTCCACACCACGGCCGCGAACCAGTTGAGCGACATGTACTGGCTCGGCGGGTCGTACCAGTTCACGCCGACGTTCTCGCTGATCGCGGCCGTCTATCACCAGAACATCAAGGGCGGCACGGATGCCGACCCGACGCTGGTGTCGGTGCGTGCGCAGTACGCGCTGTCGAAGCGCACGGTGCTGTATGCGGCCGGGGCGTTCGCGATCGCGAAACACGACCAGAAGGTCGGCGTGTCGCGTGATTTCAACGGGTATGGCACCACGCAGGTCGGGGTGACGGCGGGGATTCAGCAGCGGTTTTGAAGCCGACGTGACGAGCGGCAGCGGTTGATCAGCCGCCCCGCCTGCTTTCCACGCTACGCGCGGCGGCATGACGGCGACCGGCCGAACGCTGCCGCGCAACTCGACGCTCACGCCGCATCCGGCCCGCGGCCTGGCGATGCGCCGCTCACTCGCCACTCATCGTGAACACCAACCGCACGACGCTGCTCGCATCGCCCCAGTGTTCACCGACCGCCGACAGCGGCACCGTGCGCGTGTCGATCGCGAGGCCTGCCTCCCCGGCCGCCTCGAACACGCCGCGCACCGACGCCAGCAGGCGCGGCAACGGCACGCTGCCCAGGCCGCTGCCCATCAGCTCGATCGCGGTCGCGCGCAGCACGGCGCCCGGCAACAGCACGTCCGCGCCGCTGATCGAACCGATCTCCACGAAACGCACCCGCCGTCCGCCGGGGGTCGCCTTCGCGGCGGCAACCAGCAGCGTCTGCGCGCTGGCGCCCCACAGATAATCGAGCACGACGTCCACGCCCGCGCGGAAATGCGGCTCGAGCGCCCGCGCCAGATGCACGTCGTCCTGCTGCAGCGACACCACCGCGTCCGCGCCGGCACTCAGCAACGTCTGCAGCGCGGCCGCGTTG
>NZ_JACFYV010000067.1:0-32289 GCF_016759955.1 Burkholderia sp. KCJ3K979 | reverse complement strand
CCCCGCCGAGCCTCCATTCCTGACAAGATGATCGAACTCGTCCCCGCATCCCTATTGACCGACATCCGCCGCATGATTGATTCGGCGCGCGCCCGAGCGGCGGCGGCCGTCAATGCTGAACTGACCCTACTTTATTGGCAAGTTGGTTGCCGCATCCGGGATGACGTGCTGGGCGGTGAGCGCGCGGGCTATGGACAGCAGATCGTCCCCGCGCTCGCCCGGCAACTGAGAGCCGAATACGGCCGGGGTTGGAGCGAGCAGCAATTGCGCCATTGCGTCCGCGCGGCCGAGGTGTTTCCGGACGAGTCAATTCTCTCCGCACTGCGGAGAGAATTGAGCTGGACCCATCTGAAGATGTTGATGTACGTCGAAGACCCGCTCAAGCGCGACTTCTACATTGAACTCTGTCGCCTAGAGCGCTGGTCGTCGCGGCAGTTGCAGGAGCGGATGCAGTCGATGTTGTTCGAGCGCAGCGCGCTATCGCGCCAGCCCGACGAAGTGATCCGGCGCGAAGTGGCGCACCTGCGTGACGCGCAGCAGATGACGCCCGATCTCGTGCTGAAAGATCCGTACATCCTCGATTTTCTTGGCCTCAACGATCACTATCTCGAGCGCGATCTCGAGGATGCGATCCTGCGCGAGATGGAACAGTTTCTCCTGGAACTCGGCGCCGGCTTTACATTCGTTGCGCGCCAGAAGCGGTTGTTGATCGACGACGACGACTTTTATCTCGACCTGTTGTTCTACAACCGCAAGCTCAAACGCCTCGTCGCGATCGAACTGAAGCTCGGTTCCTTCAAGGCCGAGTACAAGAGTCAGATGGAGCTGTACTTGCGCTGGCTCGCCAAGCACGAGCAGGAGCCGGATGAAGCGCCGCCGATCGGCATCATCCTATGTGCGGGAAAGAAGCAAGAACAGATCGAATTGCTTGAGCTTGGCAAAAGCGGCATTCACGTCGCTGAGTACCTCACGGTGCTACCGCCGCGCGAGACGCTGCAGGCGAAGCTGCACCAATCGATCGCCGCGGCACGTGCCCGACTTGATGATAAACGCGAGTCGTGATGACAGTGCCTTGAACGCTTCATCCGGTCAGCTTCACGTGAGTGGGGCTGCGCATCGACATACCAAAGCTCGGCCCATCGCAACGAAGCCTGGGCCAGTTGGCAGCACCACTACAACTGGCATCGAGCTCGTAACGCCATCGGCGGCAAAGTGCCGATGGCTAGACCTCCCGCATCGAGAAACAAGCTCTAGACGCTTCACAACCAGCAAATTAAGGCGAGCGGCCGGCGCACCGTATTGTTGCTGCTACACTGGCGCGGAGACGGGGGGCGTTACATGAGCGAGACAAGCGCAGGACGCGACGTGCCGGCGGCTGCGGTCAGGAGGCCATGCAGGATTCTTTCGCTGGACGGTGGCGGCGCCAAGGGGTTTTACACGCTGGGCGTGCTGCGCGAGATCGAGGCGATGGCGGGGCGGCCGCTGTGCCAGTGCTTCGACCTGATCTTCGGCACCAGCACCGGCTCCATTATCGCCAGCCTGCTCGCCCTGGGCTACGAGGTCGAGGTGATTCACGCGCTCTACCAGCGGCATGTGCCGACGGTCATGGCGCAACGCCGGGCGAGGGATCGCACGGCCGCGCTGGAAGCGCTCGCCACCGAGGTATTCCAGGAGCGCACCTTCGCTGACGTGAAGACCGGCATCGGCGTCGTGGCGACCCGCTGGATGACCGAGAAGCCGATGATCTTCAAGGGCAGCGCGGCCCAGGCCCACGGGCGCGCGGCCACCTTCGTGCCGGGCTTTGGCGTGACCCTGGCCAAGGCCGTGCAGGCGTCCTGTTCGGCCTTTCCATTCTTCGTAGAGCGAAATAAATCTGTCACTCCAGAATCCCGCCGATCTAGGCATCCGGACCCTGAATTGACGACTTTATTGACGGTCTTACCAAAATAAAGTCGTCAATTCGCATATGTCCGGATTAAATTTGTCAACTCGCATCATAGACTTCGAAGCCCGACCGTAAGGCCTTGATCTTATGGACGATTCCCGGCACGCGATGCGGCCGGTTGCGACGCCGCGCCCGCGCGGCGCACCCCGGTTGGACGCCTTCAGAGGGTTGGCCGGGAAAAGCAAATAATCCGCCACATCTCGAATTAAGCTGCTGATTTGAAAGCGAAATCGATGGTCGGATCGAGTGGTGGAACGGGGCGTTGCAGATCCAGCAGATAGTCCCCAAGTCGATTGATATGTTCCCGCCGATACGGTGACAGCACTTTGAGCACCTCGGCGTCGACCGGATGCCCCTTCTGCTGCAGCTCTTTCAGTTTGCGCGACATCCACTGCACGTTGTACAGGATCACCATGTTCGCGACGAGGTGGTTGTACTTGATGACCTTGCGCTGCTCGTGCCGGACGTTTTCCGCGATAATGCCTTCGCCGCCGAACATCAGCCACTGCGCGAAATCGTTGAACTGCTCGCTCTTGTTGGTGGCCGCGTGAATCGTACGACGCAGGTCGGGGTCATTCAGATACTTCAGCAAGAACAGCGTACGGATCACGCGCCCCAGCTCCCGGAACGCGAAATAGAGCTTGTTCTTCGTGCTTTCCGAGCCTAGCCGGCGCAGGATCGTCGACGGCGTCATCTTGCCCGCCTTGATCGACACCGCGACGCGCATCATGTCGGGATAGTGCCGCTCGATCAGATCCCAGTCAATCGCCCGGCGGCACAGGCTGTCGATGTGCGCGTACTTGCGACGCCGGTCGGCCTTGTACAAGACCAGATCCTTGATGTTGCGCATGCGCGGCATCAGGTTGATGCCCGTCACGTAAGACAGGCCGAACACGGGACCGCTCTGCGCCTGCGTATCGCCGTGGATCGTATCCGGCTTGATGTCTGCACCGTTCTGGATCAGGCCGTCGAGGATGTAGACGGCTTCATGAACGCCGCACGGGATGAAGTGGCTGAACAGCGCGATGTACATGTCGGACACGTGGTAGTAGCCGATCCCGCCGTATCCGCCATAACGAACGTGGTATTCGGACAGCAGGTTCTGCTCGTACAGGCTCCACTTGGTGCCGTCCGCCGACGCGCGCTTGCCGCTGCCCCAGTATTTCGGCAACGCGAACTGGTTGTACGCGTTGATCACCTTCACGATCGCCTTGTCGAGCCGCTCCTCGGTGACGTGCTTCAGATTCAGCCAGGCGACCTGCTTGCGGCTGAGTCCCTTCACCGAGCGTGCGGTTTGACTGGGACCGAGGTTGCAGCCGTAGCAGAACAGCGTCGTGATGAAACGCTTGCGCGGATCGTCGACCTTCGCGTCGAACCCGGACAGCGGGCCGAACAGTTTATGCAGGTCGAACCACTGCTCGGTTTCGGTGAGGAGATCCAGGATGCTGACCTGCGGCATCGACGCCGTGATGGCCTGATCGATCAGCGACCGGTTCGGCGGTTCGGGCTCCTTGCCCGGCTTGTGAATGACGAGTTCCTCATTGACGAACTCGATGCTGTCGTTTGCCGGGAAGTTCGCATCGGCCTCGTCGAGCGCCGCGTTCAGCCTGTCTCGCAGATCCTTCGCTACGCTCTTGCCGTCCGCGGGCAAGCCCACGATCTCGCAGTAGCGCGGCAGTTCACGCCGAAATTCCTCGTCGGTGACCTGATGCACCCGATAATCGTCGAAGCGGTCACTGCCCTCCACATAGAGGTCGCCGGAATGGAGTTCCCGCATGATCTGGCTGAAGACACCCAGCTCGAAGAACCGGCGGTGCAGCATCCGGCTGTCCCGTCTGTGCGGGAACACCGCGCGCTCCCACTTCTCCGGCAACCAGTCCAGCGGCAGGTTCGCGAGGTCGTTGTCGGTCAGCAGCAGGTATTCGCGGTGCGCGTTGCGGAAACCTTGCAGCCACGCGAGCGCGACCAGCACCGCGCGGTCCTGCGAGCTCGATTGCAGCGGCAGCACGTCCAGGCACTGGAACAGCAGCGAGCGCTGGGTGCGGTACGGCACGAGCATGAACGGCAGATCGAACTGCCCGGCATAAGCGATGTGCTCGTTGCATTGCGCGAGCGCTTCGGCCGGGTCGCCGAGCGCCTCGCGGATTTTCGGCAACCGGTTGCGCTCCGATACGCCCTCGTCCTGGAGAATCTGCAGGACATCCCGGAACTGCCCGACCAGCCCCTCCAGCACATCGGCGTGTTCAAGCTGGTATTTCTGCAGCCGGACCTTGGCGTAGGACTCGAGCTTGCGCACCACCTTGATGAAGATCTCGGCGACGTCATCGAGCGCCTTCTGCAACTGCGCCTGGATGAACAGCACTGCGAGCGCATGACGCTTCGCGGCCTTGAGCGAACGCAGTTCCGCGACGTCGAGCGCCCGCGCTTCGGTGACCAGTTGGGCCCGCTTGCTGACAGAGACGATCGCGGGCGGCGCCGGCAAGCCTTCCGCCAGTTTCCTGATCCCGTTGATATGTTTGAGGAAGCTGGCGATCGCCCGCGCGGCGGGTCGCTTCGGCTCCTGTTTCAGATCGTCCCAACCAGACTTGCCGGCCTTGACGACGAGCAGCGCCTCGATCCGTTCGATGAGGGTTGCATCGAGTGCGCCGGTGATGGCTTCATAGATCGCCGCGTTCAGATCGTTGCGCGCCTGCGTGGCGATGCGCTGCAGCGTCGCCAGCGGCGGCAGCTCGTACCGGCGGCGGACCAGGTCCTCGATCAGCACATTGATGATGTCGGGCAGTTCGATCTTTGTCCGGGCCTCCGCTGACGCGAGTTCAGTCAGCCACGCCGTCTCACCCGCATCAAACGCTCGGATGTCGAGCCAGACGCGCAGCAGTTTCTGGTGACGGATGCGGCTGCCGGACACGTCGTACCGCGCAATCGTTGCCCGGGACAAGGTGCGGACCCGCATCGCGATCCGGATGTGATCGATAATGACGGACGGCACATCCGCGAGCATTGGAAAGTACCCGAGACGCTGCAGCAACTTCAGTTGCACCATGATCAAGACGGCGGTCGCTTCTTGACGGGATTGCCGGCGTACGAATCGGATTTCCGCGGTGCTCGGCGTGAACGCAGCTTTCAGCTCCGCCGCGCCCGGCTCGGCAGGCAGCACCGGATAGATGGTCTCGTGGACGGTGCTCATGCCGGCGGCCGTCGCGC
Source organism: Burkholderia sp. KCJ3K979 (assembly GCF_016759955.1). NCBI lineage: Bacteria > Pseudomonadati > Pseudomonadota > Betaproteobacteria > Burkholderiales > Burkholderiaceae > Burkholderia > Burkholderia sp. KCJ3K979. Next base: position 27,140 of record NZ_JACFYV010000067.1, on the reverse strand, counting down.
AAAAATCCGCTCGATCTGCTGGGTCCGCTGGACTTCGTCGTCGTCCAGGTAGATCGAGGTGGTCGTGATTGACGCGTGACGCAGGTTATCGCGCACGGTGGTAAGCGTCGCGCCGTTGGCAAGTGCGTGTGTCGCGTGCGTATGGCGCATCCAGTGCGGGGTCGCGCGCCGCAGCTTGCCGGCGAGCGCCGGGTGGTCCGCCTCGATGGCGTCGGCGGCGGCATGGAAGAACCGGCGCAACACCTCCCTTAGGCGCGGCGTGGTGATGCCGCCGGGCGCATCGAGATGGCCGAGCAGCGGCGTGTCCGGCTGCCAGCGGGCTGAGGTTACCGGTAGTCCACGCTGAACGAGATATTGGTCCAGCGCGTGCGTTGCCAGCGGCGGCAACACCACCTTGCCGGCCTTCGCGCCCTTGCCGGTGAGATGCAGCCAACGCTCGCCGCGCGCGCCGGTTTCGATGCCGCCGAGCGTGACGCCGACCAGCTCGCTCGCGCGCAGGCCGGTCGCGTAACCAAAGTCGAGCACGAAGCGCAGACGCTGTGCGGCCGGTACCGTCCAGCCGTGCGACCGTTCGAGCCCGTCGGCGATGGTTCGGACCAGTTCCCACTCGCCGGCCGTAAAGGCCCTCGAGATGTCGAGTTCCCCGTTGCGCTGCGCCCCGCGCACCCTGAGACCCGCGAACGAATTCGCCAGTACGTAGCGCTGCTCGATCAGCCAGCGGAACATCGCACTGAGCACCGACAGGGTGTAGGCGATCGAATCCGGCGACAGCGCGCCCGTGAACGGACGCCACTCGGGCGAAGGTCGCGGCCGCGCCGGCGCGACCCAGCGGGCACGCGGCGTTGGATGGCGTAGGAAGGCGCGATAGGCGGTCGCATCCTCGCTCGTGAGTGAGGACAACGCCTTGCCGCGCTCGACGATAGCCCAGAGCATCAGGCGTTCGGCTTCCCGGCGATAGGCGCGTCGTGTTTCAGCAGCTTCGTATCGTTCGAGCCACGCGTTGATCGCCTGATAGTCATTATCGGCCTCGAGCGCGCACATTCGCTTCGGCGCGCGGAAAGTGCCGCGCGGCCCATCGACTTCATGAGGTACGTGGATGCGTTCCCACGGCACCACGGGTTCTGGCGTCGCCACCGCGACCAGTGCGCGAGCCCGCTCAGTGAGCGCCGGATGAGCGGCAAAGAAGCCTTCGATCCAGCGCGCGCTTCGTTCACCGAGTCCGGGAATCACAAGCCACCACTGCCGGCGACGGGGAATGCGCACGGTCAGATCGGCCAGCGTCCGGATGCCGTGCCGGTGCAGCACTGCGACAACACGAGGCGACAGCCAGGCATCGACTGGATCGCTCACCTGCGGGTGCGGGACCGGCAGCGACGGCAGTGTGTCCAGCGCCTGGATCGCCGCCTTGCGGTGACGGCTCCGTTCGCCGGCCGCACACAGGAACGGCCGGGCCAAATCGGCGCGATGACGGCTGAGGGCGAAATCGGCGATCTGCCGGCGCATCCGGCCGATCACACCGCGCGCCGACTGACCCCCTCCAAGCGCGTGCGGACAATAACGCTCAATCGCCTCACGCGAGCCAACGCCCGCATACCACGCACGCACTGCGGACAGGGACGCGGCTTCGGGAAACGATGGTGGTGACAGATTATTCGGCATCCAAAAATTATAGGCGGTGGGATGACAACGGCGTGCCGCTCAGGTGTGACGCGTTTTGCGAAATGGCAGTTTCATCTAAAAATGTGACCCTATCGATAATATAGGTTAGCGATAGCGATACATCTTGATGCTCGTCGGATTTTCAATCTCGCGCGTGCGTCTTGGGGTGCCCTCAGGACCCGGATTTTTTTTCGTACGCCAAGCGTCCAGCGCGGATGTCTCAAATGACTCTGAGTGCCCCGAAGGAGACAATCAATTTGACGACGCTCTAAATACCGTTCCAAAATGCGTAGCCGACATTCGCGCTGGAAATTCAACGCCTCGTCATGGACATGGGGTGGAATGATATTGGATGCCGAGTACGTGTACAGCGTCATTGATAGGGTGGATCAACTGTGAAAGCCAGAATTCGACCCACCTCGGTGGAATAGCGTTGATCACCTCATCGGCCGGCATGTTCGCCGGTCAACTAGTTAAATCAAAGCGTATACTTAAACATTATTTCCGGCATGTACTTGTTGTAGGTCCCACCGCCGACGGGATTGTTGTTGTAATGCATGAACTCGAAGCGAGCACCGAGTTGGTACTGCGGCTTGCCGAAGATCTCCCACAGAAGCTCCGCTCGCTCGAATACCTCGGTCCCGTTATGGTTAGAACCATTGATGAGCGACAGAAGGTTGAAGTGGAATTTCTGACCACCTACTTCGATAGGGTTCGAGAGCAGCACCGATCGCCACAGCCACGTATGCTTATCGAAGTTCGTGTTTCGGTAAAGCATACCTGACTCAAACCATGCGAAACCCGGGACCTTGAAATTGAGCGACAAGCCGTAGTTCTGAGACTCGAAATGGTCCGTATCGGGATAGCTTCCCCGCTCCCATCGGGCGATGAGCGATACGTCGGAAATCGGACCGACGGACAAGTCTTTCCCGAGCGTTTTTCCGAAGCTAAGTCGCGGGTTAAACACCAGAAGGTTCTGGAAGTTCGCGTTACTGAACGGAGCGCCAACGTTGTTGCCATGGTAAAGCTCGGCGTCGAAATAGATATCGCCAAACTGATTGCCGCTGAAGTGTTCAAATTGATACGTCTGCAGGTTCCCGTTGCCTGTTCCATAGCCATAGATAGGATCCGGGCTAGAACGATTCGTGTACAGGAAGTTGAAGTTGTTGACGGCGAAATTCTGGGCCATCGCGGACGTACTGAGGAAGCCAACCAGCATCGTGATGAGCACCCTCATCCATGATCCAAAATTCTTGTCCATATCGTCTCCTTAATTTATTAGTATAACTAATGTATTAAACGCGCCGCGCTGTATCACGTCCCACGGTGAGATCTTTGTCTTACCTACATGCGGGATTCCGCCGCTTGATTAGTCAGCTTCTGAGAACCGTGCGCGAGCACGAGCGTGCCTGACGCGCTCGTGCTGCATCGTGCTTCCAGTCTTGATTACAGTTGCTCGAGCTGATGCTGAAGCCCGGACCCGCCCTTACGAAACTCGCCTGCTTGCAGCACCGCGACGATCTTGGCCGGATCTTGCAGAATCTTCAGATCGTCCAGTGGATTTCCGTCGACGAACACGATGTCGGCCACGTATCCGTCGCGGATTTGCCCGATTTCGGAGTGCATCATGACGTCGCTTCCCAGGCGGGTCGCGGCTAGCAAGGCCTCTTTCGGCGTCATGCCGATGTACTTGACGAAATGTTCGAGGTCGCGGGAGTTGGTGCCATGCGGCATCCACGCGAACCCGTAATCGCCTCCCGGCGCGATGCGAATTCCACGCTTGTGCATTTTGGTGAGCGTCTCGGAAGCTATCTCCAGTTCACGTGCATAGCCCATCTTCGTTGCGATCGCTTCGGTGATACCCCACTGCTCCGCGTGGTAAAGCGTACTTACGAGCCAGCCGATCCCCGGGGCGACGATATGCCTGTCCTTGTTCGCTTCCAGCATGTCCAGGGCTTCCTCGTCCGCGAAGCTTGCGTGAAAGACCAGTTCAAAGCCGTGTCGGACACACTGCTTCACTGACTCGCTCGAACGGGCATGGGCTGCTACACGTTTGCCGGCACGTTTCGCTTCGGCGCTCAACATCGCGATTTCTTCTTCCGAGAACGGCGATGCTTCGGCCGGAATGCCGGCGATATACTCGCCGGAAAGGTTGATTTTCAGGTGATCAACGCCGTACTTCACAAACATGCGAGTCGCGCGGCGGACCTCTTCCGGACCGCTGACAACCTCCCCGAAGTTGAGCTCACGATACGGGAGGTGCGGAAGCGTGTTGTCGCCCAAGCCGCCCAACGTCGTGATTTCCTGACTGCCCGCGAGATAACGCGGGCCGGGAAATTCGCCCGCGTTGATAGCGTTGCGCAACACGACGTCGAGGCGCGGCTTGGCCGCCGCGGCTCCGAGCGCCGACGTAAAGCCCATGTCCAGATAGCGCTTTGCGACCCGTACACACCAGAGAATATGCTCCTCCGGCGGCATGAACTGGATAGCCGCAAGCGTCGGCTGGTCGTTCCACGAGAAGTGGGTGTGTGCTTCCGTCATGCCGGGCATGACGAACTTGCCTCGACCATCGACGATCTGCGCGTCTGCGGGGCGCATGACGTCGCCGCCTTTCGACACAGACTTGATTCGATCATTTTCGATGAGGACTTCGCCTTTATAGGGATCTGCTCCGCTCCCGTCGAAAATGTTGACGTTCGTAAATACGATCTTGCTCATGTCTCCTCCAAAGCCTCAGCGAATTACTTGTCGTTGTCGTAGAACGCCTTGAGTTCGGCGATGCACTCGGCGGGCTTCTCGAACGTGGTCCAATGGCCGCAGCCGCGAAGAACCGTCAACGTACTCCCGTCAATTCGCTCGCTCATATTTTTGACCAGCGCGGGCTGACCAACCGCATCTTCGTCCCCCGTCACGAGCAGCGTCGGGACCGAGATTTGATCAATTGCTGCCTCGCTCGCTTCGGACAGGGCCAAGCAACTTTGTGCATACCCCTCCGGGGACTGACGCATGACGCTTTCGCGAACAAGCGCGACCGTCACCGGCCGCACGGACTTGGTCTCGACGCTGGTAGCGCCTTTGACGATCGCATCCGCGATCTCTTGGAGGCCGGCAATGCCTCGATCGCGGCACAGCGCTGCGCGCGCCCGTATCGCGGGCCGGCCTTGGTCTGGTGGCGCCAGCAACGGCCCAAAGAGCGCGAGGCTGCGGACGAGATGAGGATGTTGGACTGCGAGATGCTGAGCCACGATGGTGCCCATCGAGTGTGCAACGATGTGGGCCTGCTCGATACCGAGTTCGCTCAGCACATCGGCCACCCGGGACACGTACAGTTCGATGGACAACGGCTCGTTGGCTAGCGCTGAACGCGCGCTACCGGGCAAGTCGAGTCGGACGACACGCATGCCCCCAAAGGCTTCCAGAACCGGGGTCCAGTTGTTCGAGGAGCCACCGAGTCCGTGGATGCACACGACGGGCTGACCTTCCCCGGTTATCTCGACGGCAATATCTCTGATGAGGGTCGTCGTCATTCGCCCACCTCATTCTCGAGTACACCGACGTTCTGGATCTCGATTCGGATCACATCACCCTTCTGCAGGAATTTGGGTGGATTGAAGCCGATACCGACGCCGGCCGGGGTACCGGTCGCAATCACATCACCCGGCTGAAGTTCGATGCCGGCCGACAGGGTTTCGATCAGCGTCGGGATATCAAAGATGAGCTTGGACGTGTTGGAGTTCTGACGCAATTCGCCGTTCACCCAACACTTGATGTCGATGTTCTGGCCGTTGACTTCGTCCGACGTGATCACGAACGGCCCCATCGGACAGAAGCCGTCGAGCGACTTTCCGAGGAACCACTGGCGGTGAAGCTTCTGAAGATCCCGAGCGGTGAAGTCGTTGATCACGGTGTAGCCGAAGACGTGATTCATTGCGTCCGCCTTCTTGATACCCCGGCCGCCCTTGCCGATCACGACACCCAGCTCGGCCTCGTAGTCGAGCTGAGCGGTCACGCCGACATGTCGTGGGATCTTTGCCGACGGCCCGATCACCGTCGACGCCGGCTTGGTGAAAATGACCGGCGCCTCCGGCGCGTGCTCGCCGTTCTTTGCGCTGCTGTCGAATCCCGAGTTCTGGAACTCGGCCGCATGCTCGTGATAGTTCTTGCCGACACAGAAGATGTTGCGACGCGGCTGATCGATCGGGGCCAAGATGGTGGCCTCCGCGAGCGACAAACCGTTCCCCGTTGGCTTCAGATGCGGTTTGACTTCTTCAAATTGTTGGATCAATTGGACCATATCGCCGTCAAATTGGGGGACCAACGATTGGACCGGCCAGAATCGAGAATGAACGATATCCACAATCGAAATTGTCTTCTTTCCCGCCACATTAAGGTTAGCCAGCTTCATGAGATCACTCCTGTTCGCGAGTCCAATTGGTTGAAAGTGCTCACACTGTAGAACCAAAGTGGATCACGCGCAAGTACGGGTTAACCAAAATCCTGTCCAATTGGTACTACATGAGCTAGAATGGCAACCACGAAATCCCGGAGGAAGGTAATGAGCGAGGTAGAAGCAACCAGCTCTGTACGAGCAGCGGGTGCAAGGGCATTAGCTGCTTACCTGGTCGAGGAGATTGCGACCGGTCGTATGGGCGATGGCATGAAATTGCCCGCAGAGCGGCACCTCAGTGAGCAATTCGGCGCCTCCCGCGGTGCAGTGAGGCGCGTCCTTCAAGATCTAAAGGATCGCGGGCTGATCACTCAGTCCGTGGGTAGCGGAACCTACGTCAAGGCAGGAGCCGCCCTTGCACTTCCAAAATCGGTCCGGACGCAAGCGCAAGCTGATGAACAAGGCGTCTCGGTGCATCAAACCAGCCCAGCTGAACTCATGGAGGCTCGTCTGCTTATCGAGCCCTTGATGCCGAAATTGATCGCGCGGAATGCCACCAGCGCAGACTTTGCGAAGATGGCGGAGTGCATTGAGCGCTCGGAGGCGGCGGAAACGGTCGAAGAGTTCGAACACTGGGACGGCGAACTGCACCGTGCGTTCAGTATTGCGACGCACAACTCATTCTTCATGCAGATTCTTGAGCTGATGAATCGTGTCCGCGAGCAAGGCGAATGGGGGCGGCTCAAGCGCCTCTCGTTGACACCAGGTCGTCGCGAAGAGTATCAGGCTCAGCATCGCGCGATTGTTGAGGCGTTACGAGACCGTGACGCAGAGGCGGCTGCCAAGGTTCTGACAGAACACCTGGGGCAGATCCAGCACAATCTATTTGGCTCATGAAATTGAGCCACATTAATTTCGCTGTCCGGCGGCCGGAGCATTCAGCCCGGACATTTGTTCGCACCTGCCATCGCCGATCGGTAGCTTTGCCACGCGAATAGAAATGATGCCGCACGGTGCTGCCGGATGATGGCGTCCTATGCGCGCTGGCGCAGAAGCCACGAAGTCGGCACTTCGACATAGGTCCGAGCGGCCGCTCGGTATTGGGGCTTGGACATCCGGAATTTTGCCGAACGCTCCTTGGACTGACTGCTTCGTGGCCGATTCTGTTGAAAAACTCGCTTCTCGCCGTGATGGGACCGCTTAGCTAAAAATCGACCGTTCAGATCGACCTATACGCCACTCATGAGCATCGGTTACGGGTAAGAGGACCCCTGAAAACCAGGCGGAGCCCGCGATAGAAGAGTTTTTCAACAGTATCGGCCGGCAAGCGACATCGCTTGGCGTGCGAAAAATCCGAATCTTGAGCACACCCCGTACGGGCGGGGGCGCATTAACCGGCTCGTGGACTATCTGCTGGATCTTCAACGCCCCGGTCCACCGCTCGATCCGACCATCGACTTTTTTTATTTAGATCAGCTGCTTAGATCGAGATGTGGCGGATTTTTTACGAATCCCGGCCAGACCTCCTTCAGCCTCAAACTCGATCGTCGACTGACGCTGTTTCAACGTGGCGCGCCCGAACTGTGGCTGCTCATCGAAACGGATCCCGCTGTCCAATCATTTTGTGAGCGGCCGGGTTACGTGCAGCTCAACGGACAGCGCTATCTCGCCGATTTTTGGATCCGCTACGCCGACCGCGAAGAGGTGGTCATCCTGTCCGATTCGCTCGCGGACGTGCGGCTCCATGCTGCTCGCCCCAAGTATGAATTGGACGGCGTACCCGTCCGGTCGATGACATCAACCGACCTCGCGGCCGCGCGCGCCTGGATCGATAACTGGCGGCACATGCTGCCCTGCCTAGTCGCGGCGCGCGGGTTGGTCGCGTCTTCGCTCCTACGCGCAGTCGAAACTTTCGTGACGATGCCGTATACCTTGCTCGAGATCGAGCGTGAGCTCTCTGTCGGCGATCCGGCGCTGGTCCGTGCGGCGGTTTTCGCGCTCGTGTATGCAGGGCACGTGGACGCGGTTGATCTGCGTACCGAGCCTCTGTCGTTGCTGACGCGCTTCGTCGCAACCGAGGCGGCATGATGGCACGTCGCAAGCCGGAATTTCAGACACTGGATCCGTCGTCCTGGCCGACCATCGCGTGGACCGAGTTTGATGCTGCCGAAAGGGAATCGATTCAGGCGCGTATGGCAGCGATCGAGCAGTATGCGCGTGGCGCTGCGATCAAGGAGATTGAGCAGAGCACGGGAGTCAACCGACGACAACTTTATCGCCTGCTCGAGCGGGCACTCGCAGCGCACCCGGACGGTCGCCTCTATGGCTTTCGCGCGCTGGTCTTGCACGCCCGCGTTGCCGATTACGTGCGTTTGAGTCCGGTGAAACCGAACGACGAACGCGGTATCCGCGGCGCCGCCGGCGCGCTATCGCAACTGTTCGAGCGATTCCCGGTGCTCGCGGCGTGGCTGCGGCTGCAAATCAAGCAGCGTCGCGTGGCGTTGATCGAGATCCGTACCGGCGGCGAATTGCGCACCCGCTTGAGAGGCCTTCAAGGACTGCATGCGAGTTTTCTGCTGCAATGTCGCCAGAGCGGCCTCACGCCTGCCGACTATCCGTTCAATACGGCGAGCCACGCGATCCGATCGCTCTCGGCCCGTGTCAAAAGCGAACTGCTGAGCGAATTCGGCATCGCTGCGCGAGCCGCTGGCGCGGCGCATCTGAAAGGCCTGCCGCGCAGCGATGAGTTCGCTGCGCCCGCCGCGACGCGTCCTTACCAGGTCGTTGAATTCGACGGGCACCGGCTCGATATCCGGCTCAAGATCGTGATGCTCGATCCGCTCGGTTTTACGCACGAGTTCGAAATCGAACGCGTCTGGTTGCTGGTGATCATTGACGTTTGCACACGCGCCGTGCTCGGGCATCACCTCGTTCTGGCTCGCGAATACAGCCGTTACGACGTCATCAAAGCGATCGAATCGGCGCTCGAGCCGCATCGAGCCCGGTCCTTCACGATTCGCGAACTCGACTACGGTCCCATGGATGGATACCCGTCTCAACGCATGCCGGAGCTGGCGTACGTGACGTGGGAGCGCATCAAGCTCGACAACGCTAAGGCGAATCTCGCCACCGAGACGCTCGCCGCTTTATGTGAGTTCATTGGCTGTCAGGTCGCGGCCGGACCGAAGCACAGTCCGGATGAGCGTCCTTACATCGAGCGGTTCTTTGGCACGATCGCCACTCGGTTGTCCTCGCGCTTGCCGGGCTACACCGGCGGCCATCCTCGCGATTTGCGTCGCGCTTTGTCGGACCCAAAGGGGAATCTGCGCTTGTTCGTATCCTTCGACGAGCTCGAAGAGTTGGTCGAATACGCAATTGCGAGCTACAACGGCACGCCGCACACCGGACTCAACAACGTCTCGCCGCTCGAGGCGATGGAATCGTTCGTCCGTGGCCGACATACGCTCGTGAACTGGTTGCCGGAGCCTCGCCGTCGCACGCTGTGCCTGATGCAGTCGGCGAAGCGCTGTCGTGTCCACGCCTATCTGAATCAGGGTACCCGACCGCATATCAACCTCTATGGTGTACGGTATTCGAGTCCCGTTCTGGCTTGCAGCACTGAGCTCATCGGTAAGCAGCTGCTCGTCTACCTGAACGCGGACGACTTGCGCAGTGTCCGTGCATTCCTGCTCGACGGCACCGAATTAGGTCTCCTCGACGCGCAAGGTGCGTGGCACGTCGTGCCACACAACCTGACCTTGCGACAGGAGATTCGCAAGGCCCAAGGCCGCAAGCGTCTGCGGACATCGCTGGATGCCCACGGGATCGAGAAGTACATCCGCGCCAAGCTCGAGCAAGCGGGGAAAACCCGCCGAGCCGCGTCCGATTTGGCGCAAGCGGCTCGCATTCTGGCGGCCGCGCCGCTCGTTCGGACGCCGCCGGGACCGGTGTCGACATCGATGTCCACGTCGACCGCCGTAGCGTACCCGGCTACCAGTGTAGTGCGGCCCGAAGTCCCAGAGGTGCGGGCGCATCCGCGCAAGCTGAAGATCGGCACCGGTCAGGTAGGTTGATCCAACGTTTCCGAGAGGAGGACACCATGTCAGTCGAGGTTCCACGTCCCATCGATCCGGCGTTGCATCCCTTGGCGACCGGCAATTACCGGATCGCTACGCCGGCCATCGAGGCTTTCTACGATCTTGTCACGAAATGTTTGCGTTATCGCATCATGGGCGCACTTATCTATGGACCGCCGCGCATTGGCAAGACCCGTGCAATCGAATATCTGCGATTGCTGCTGGCCCGAGATCTGCCGAAAATCACCAGCTACCACGCGCTGTGCGAACACAAGCCGCGGCACGCCGAAGGTCCATTCTTCGTGAACCTGCTCGAGGCGGTCGGAGACCATAACCCAAACGCAGGCGTCGGTTCGGCCAAGCGCATGCGTTTGACGTTGCGCATTCGCGAAGCGGCTGCGCGTGCCGGCAGCGGTACTGTACTGCTGTTTTGCGACGAAGCGCAGAGGTACAACGAAAACGAGTACGAATGGTTGCGTGACGTTCACGATGCGCTCGATCGCCAGCAAATCAAGCTGTTCACGTTTCTCGTTGGCCAACAGGAGCTGCTCTCCCAGAAAACGGCCATGCAGATTGCTGGCAAGACGCAGATCGTCGCGCGCCTCATGGTCGAGGAGTTGTCGTTTTACGGGATTCGCAACGTCGACGATGTCGCGACTTGTCTGAACGGTTACGATCAGACTGCGTATCCCGAGACGAGCGACTGGAGTTTTACGCGATTCTATCTGCCGCAGGCTTTCGACGCCGGGTATCGCTTGCTCGACGACGCGGGTGAACTCTGGCGGGCGTTTGAGGCGGCCCACCACAAGGCCAGTCTGCCGGGCCGTCTTGAGATTCCGATGGAGTCGTTCGCACGTGCAGTCGAAATCGTTTTGAAGGATAGCGAATTAATGGATGCACCGGGTTACTGTCCCGAGCCGACCTTGTGGACGCACGCGGCGCGTCAATGTGGTTACATTCAATCTCGCCATGCGACCGGCCACGTTCTCGCCACCGCGTAGCCGAGCGCTGCTTCAGCCGCCGCGCCTGCCGATTCTGACGCTCGACGAGCAAAAGCTTTCACCGTCGATGGGTTACGTATTCAACAAGCGCTGGCTGGATCCCTGCGAATCGCTCGTGTCGATTTTGTGGAAGTTCGAGAAGGTAAATGCATTGCCTGGGAATGTTGTGGCACGGGTAATGGGTCCCGACATCGATCCGTACGAGGGCGTAATACCGCAACTGGGGGGCGTAAGCGTTGCGCGACTACACAGCGTCCTCGGCGTTCCTTATGCGTCGCTCGAGATCGGGCTGCTGCACCCGAGTCAGCGGCGCCAGTACAGCTCACTTTTTCGTCACTGTCGCAGTTGCATTGCGCGCGGCTACCATAGCGTGGTACACCAGATGCTGAAATTCAACACCTGTCCGGCGCATTATCGGCAGTTGGAAACCGCGTGCCGCCGCTGCGGTTATGAGGCCCCCTACGTCGTGAATGTCCGCCTGCTCGAATCGCCGTATCGATGCGCGTTCTGTGGTGGCAGTTACGGAGGCGGTGGTTGGTCACCAGACAGGGCTCGCCCGATGAAGTCAGAGTACCGCAAGGCGTTGACGCGACGCTATTACGAACGTCACCTGGGATAGGGCGCAGATCCGAAAGTTGCACGCCCGATCAACGATCATCTAGTCAAACCCGAGGGTTGTACATCGCGTGACAGCGACAGCCGGCGCTGTGGGGAATTGACGCCGGTCTTCGCGACACCACGCGCGGTGACGAATTTATTTCGCGGTACGCAAGCCTATGATTTCTTGGCAATTTTCCGATTCCGCGTCGGTGTCGACCTCTGAAGTGACATTTTTACTTCGCAAACGGTGACAACTTTGCTTTGGTCTACGTCCGACGACATGCTGATCGTGCGCGGCGTGAACGTGTTCCCGAGCCAGATCGAGGAGATCGTCGTCGCGCTGCCGCAGCTGTCGGGCCAGTTCCAGATCACGCTGTCGCGCGACGGTCACATGGACCGGCTCGACCTCGCGGTCGAACTGCGCTCCGAAGCGGCCGCGTCCGTCACCGAAAGCGCTCGCGCGGCGCTCGCGCGCGAGCTGCAGCACCGGATCAAGACGATGGTCGGCGTGTCGTCCGGCGTGACGGTGCTGGCGGCCGGCGGCATTCCCGCGACCGCGACCGGCAAGGCCCGGCGCGTGATTGATCGCCGTCATGCGGCGTGATGTTGAAGTGTGTTGATTTCCACCGAACCTTGACCTGCAGTGCGTCGAAAAACACGACCGGATACATTGGCTCGAGTGGTCGCGTAGGCGGGAGGCGCGCACCGATCGTTTCCGCGCGCACTGTCGGTGTCGGGATATCACTTCCAGGAAGCCGGCGCCAATACCGTGCTCGAGCTTGCGCTGACGTTGTCGAACGCGTGCGTGTACTTCGACACGCCGGCTGCACGCGGCATGCCTGCGGATGAAGCCTGCTCCCGTTTGAGTTTTTTCTTCGGCGTCGGCAGCGATTTCTATACGGGAATCGCCAAGCTGCACGCAGCGCGACTCCTGTGGGCGGAGATCGCACACGCGTGCGGCGCGCGTTCGCCCCGGGCGTGCGCGCTGCGCGTGCATTGCCAGACATCGGGCTGGTCGTTGACCGCACAGGAGCCGGAAAACAACATCGTTCGCGTGGCGGCGCAGGCGATGGCCGCGACGTTCGGCGGCACGCAGTCGCTGCACACGAATGCGTACGATGAAGCGCTTGCACTGCCTCCCGCGGCGGCGGCGCGCCTCGCGCGCAATACGCAGCTGATTCTGCAGCATGAAACGGGACTGTGCGATGCGGTCAATCCGTGGGTCGGTTCGTACATGATGAAGTCGCTGACGGACGACATCGCGACGCGCGTGCGTGCCTAACTGGTGGCCATCGACGCGCAGGGCGGCGTGATCGCCGAGATCGAGTCCGGCTGGGTGAAGCGGCGCATGCTGCATGCCGCGGCCGCGACGCAGGCACAGATCGATTCCGGGCGCCGAACCGTGGTCGGCGTGAACCGCTTCGTCGCGGACGAACCGACTGGCGAATTTATGGTGCGCGAGATAGACGGCCGTCATGTGCGTGCCGGGCAGGCGCGGCGAATTGCAGCTGTCAAGGCCGCGCGCGATTCGGCGCGGGTTGCGACGGCGTTGCAGCGGCTGGCCGACGCGGCGCGCGACGGCACCGGAAACCTGCTCGAACGGGCGATCGACTGCATGCGGGCACGTGAGACCGTCGGGGAGTGTACGCGCGCACCGGAATCGGTATGGCCGCGACATGCCGCGGCGGTGGAAGCGGACGGCGAGGGCGTCTACGGCGAACATCGGCGAGACGACGCTGCATGGCGGGCGGCGAAGGGCTGCGTCGACCGGCTGGCGAAGCGCGTGGGACGCAGGCCGCGCATCATGATCGCCAAGCTCGGCCAGGATGGACACGACCGCGGCGCGGCCGTCGTCGCAGCCGAGCTCGAGGACCCCGGATTCGATGTCCTTCGCCTGCCGCTGTTTCAGCAACCGGCATCCGTGGCAGCCGCCGCGCAGGCGCATGGCGCCGATATCGTGGGCATTTCGTCGTTGTTGGGCGGCCACCTCGAGCTCGTCGAAGGGCAGCTCGACGAACTGGCCTTGCATCGCGCCGAGATGCCGGTGGTGCTGGGCGGCGTCTTTCCCGCCGCGGATGCGCGACATCTCAAGACGAAGGGTGTCGCGGCGACTTTCGGGCCCGGCACCCCGCTCGACGAGATCGTCGAAGCGCTATGCGCATGTATCGAGCGGGCTCGGTGTGCGCACCCGGCGAACGTCGCGAACTGACGGGGCGGCCGTTCGTTCCTGCGACAGCGGACGCATCGCATGAACGAGCGGCTGGCGCCGCGTCATGCGATCACGGCGACCCCGTCGGCCGCCCGCACGCCCCGGCCGGCGTCGAGCACGAACAGCGGATTGATCTCGGCTTCGACGAGCCGCTCGCCGAGTTGAAGGGCCATCCGCGAGAACGCGACGAGCGCGGCGGCGAGCGCGTCGACATCCGCTTTCGGCCGGCCGCGATAGCCGTCGAGCAGTGGCCATGTGCGAAGCTCGCGAATCATGTCGCTCGCGTCTCGAAGCGACAACGGTGCATCGGTCGGCAGCATGCGCAGCACTGTGTCGTTCAGGATTTCCGCGGTCACGCCGCCCATGCCCAGCAGGATCGCCGTGCCGAGCGGATCGCGATGCAGACCGACGATCATCTCGACGCCACCCGAAACCATTTCCTGCACGAGGAATGCGTCGGGCGCGAAGCCGGCCGCGGTCTCGACGTCGCAGCGCATGCGCGTGAGTCGCGCGCCGATCTCGTCTGCTGCCAGGCCGACCGCCACACCACCGATGTCGCTCTTGTGCGTGATGCGGTTGGACAGCAGCTTGAGTACGACGCGATCGTCGAAGTCGCGTGCAGCCTGCTCGGCGTCGGCACAAGTCCGTACGACGCGCTCGCGCGCGGGCGTGATACCGAAGCGGGCGAACAGCGCCTTGGCCTGCGCTTCGTCGAGCGGCCCGGTCGGCACGTCGGCCACGTCCACCGTACTCGCTTCGGCGGCGGACGCGGCCTCGGTCACGTCCACGCGCCGACGCCCGGTCTCCCGCATGGCGGCCATCGCGCTGCTGACGCTTTCCGGCGACATGAACGCCGGGACGCCGAGCCGGTTCATCGCGCGCACGACCGTCGGCGCATGCGGGCTGACGAACGCCATCACCGGCTTGTCGGTATCGGGCAAAGCGTCGCGAACGGCGCCGGCCATCAGGTCCGGCATCCCGATGCTGGACGAGCCTGCGATCACGGCGACGGCGTCGTAGGACGAGCTGTCGGCGAGCGTCCGGATCGCGCGGCGCAGCAGGTCCGGCTGCAGGCCGGCCAGCGTCACGTCGATTGGATTCCGGTCGAGCACCGCGTGATCGCCGGTCTGCAGCGCGCGCAATGCAGCGGCCGTATCCGGATCCGGTGCGGGCGTGTCGAATCCGGCGAGGCCGAGATTGTCTGCGACGAGCGTGCCCGCGCCTCCGGTCGACGTGAGAATCGCGACCCGCTTGCCGCGCAGCGAGCGGCCGGATGCCAGCGCATTTGGAATGTCGAGCAGGTCGCCGAACGTGTTCGCGCGGATTACGCCGGCATCGCGGAACAACGCGTCGTACATCCGATCCTCGCCGGCCAGCGCGCCGGTGTGCGAGACGGCCGACTGCGCACCGGATTCCGAGCGGCCGATCTTGTAGACGACGATCGGCTTGCCGGCGCCGGCGGCCTTGCGGGCCGCCGCACGAAAGCGCGCCGGGTCGCGCAGGCCTTCCAGGTACAGCGCGATCACGGACGTGGCCGCGTCGTCGACGAAGAAGTCGATGAAGTCGCTCACGTCGAGATCGACCTCGTTGCTGGTCGAAACGAGTTTCGACAAGCCCATGCCGCGGTCCGCCGCGCGCGAGAGCAGCGCGCCGAGAATCCCGCCGCTTTGCGAGACGACGCTGACGCCGCCGACCGTGAAATCGTCGGTGTCCAGCGCACCGCTGGCGGACAGCGTGACCCCGTCCGTCAGGTTCACGACGCCGATCGTGTTGGGGCCGAGCACACGCATCGATCCTGCCGCCGCCTTCAACTGCGCCTGGCGGCGCATACCGGCCTCGCCGGTTTCCGCATAACCGCTCGCGAGGACGATCGCGGCGGCCGTCCCGCGCCTGGCCAGCGCTTCGACGGCGACGTGGGCGCGATCGGCGCCGAGCAGCACGATGCCGACGTCCGGTGCGGCCGGCAGGGCATCGACGTCCGCGTAGCAGGGCAGTCCGGCGATCGACGAGTAGCGCGGATTCACCGGATAGATTTCGCCCTGGAATCCGTGCTTCTGAAGATACGCGATGGGCCGGCCGGCCGTCTTCGCGGCGTCCGAGGATGCGCCGATGACCGCGACGCTGGCCGGACGCATCAGGTTGGCGATGGCATTCATCAATGGCTCCTGTCAGCGCGTGTTGTCGAGAAATTCACGCACGGCGCTGCGGTGCTCGCGGCTCGTGTAGCAGACGGCCTGCGCCTGGCTGCCTTGCACCAGCATTTGAGCAGCCGACAGTTCGTAGCTCTGGTTCAGCAGTGTCTTGCCGAGCGCGAGTGCGGTAGGCGAGCCCTTGATCAATTCCTGCGCCCAGGCCGTGGCATCGGCAAGCAGCGTATCGGGCGCACTGACGCGATCGGCGATGCCGAGTTCTCGCGCCTCGCGGGCGTCGACCTTGCGACCGCTGAAGATCAGGTCCTTGGCAGCGGCCAGTCCAACGCGCCGCGGCAGGAAGTACAGGCCGCCGCCGTCGGGAATCAGCCCGCGCTTGATGTAGCTCCACACGAACGTCGCCGCCTCCGATGCAACCACGAAATCGCACGACAACGCCATATCCGCGCCCAGGCCGGCCGCGGCGCCGTTGACGGCCGCGATCGTCGGCTTCGGCATCGTATGCAGCAGCGAGACCGCATGATGGACGCGCTGCTGGCGCGACCAGCCGTTGAACGCGACTTCGTCGGCCGGCGCTTCCATGCGCTGGGCCATGCCGGCGATGTCGCCGCCCGCGCAGAAGCCTTTGCCGTTGCCGGTGACGATGACGGCGCGGACTTCCGGCGCGCGCGCCAGCGAATCGAGCGCTTCGATCAGTTCGGTACGCATCGCATCGCTCACGGCGTTGCGCTTGTCGGGGCGATTCAGGGTAAGGGTCGCGATGTTCGATTGAATCGTGACGTCGATGGTTTGCATGTTCGGTTCCTGCGTCGAAGGCGATGGGTCCGGTGCATTCGCCATGCAGGCGGCACGGCGATCCGGTCACAGGTAGCGTAGCGCGCCGCACTGCGCCTGCCATCGCTCTGGTTTCATTGAATGAAACTGTCAGGCACGGTAGATTTGTTTCATGCAGTGAAACGGCGAGATTGCGGTTGGGGCCGAGCCGCCGATAATCGATCTCACCGCCGCCGAATGGATGGATCGAACGTACGCCGCGGCGTGACCAACAAGACTGGAGACAAGATGCAACCCGCCATTGCAACAGAATCGCTCGAGCGAAGCGGCGCCGACCGGCCGGCACTCGACGCGGTTTATGCCAAGGTGACGAAACGGCTGCTGCCGTTCCTCTTCATCTGTTATGTATTCGCTTACATCGATCGCGCCAATATCGGCTTCGCGCATCTGCAGTTCTCGCGCGACATTGGTCTGACGGAAGCGTCGTTCGGCTTCGGCGTCGGACTGTTCTACGTCGGGTATATGATTTTCGAGGTGCCGAGCAACCTGTGGCTTGCTCGTGTCGGCGTGCGCAAGACGCTGATGCGGATCATGGCCCTCTGGGGGCTTGTGTCTGCGGGCACCGCGTTCGTGCAGACGCCGACCCAGTTTTATATTGCGCGGGTTTTACTCGGTGCGGCCGAGGCAGGCTTCTTTCCCGGCGTCATCCTGTACTTCACGTACTGGTTCCCGTCGGCGCGTCGCGCACGCGTGACGGCAATCTTCATGACGGCGATCTGCGTGTCCGGCATCGTCAGCGGCCCCGTTTCCGGTTTCATCCTGAACAACCTGTCGGGCTTGCTTCAGCTCCGGGGATGGCAATGGCTGTTCGTGATCGAAGGGTTGCCGTCCGTCGTGGCCGGCCTGTTCGCATATATCTATCTGACCGATCGCCCGGAGCACGCGACGTGGCTGAGTGCGGACGAGAAGGCGCTGCTGCGCCGCGAACTTGACCACGATGCAGCGCTCAAGGCGTCGCACGCACATGGCTCGATCTGGGATGCGCTGAAGGAACCCAAGTTCTATTTCCTGACGTTCGCGTATTTCAGCGTGCCGTGGGCGAGCATTGTCGTGCACGTCTGGGCGCCGAGCGTGATTCGAAAGAGCGGCATCACGAACTTCTGGTACATCGGTCTGCTGTCGGCCATTCCCTATGTATTCGGTGCCCTCGCGATGTACTGGCTCGGACGCCATTCCGACCGCAAGCTCGAACGGCGGTGGCATTTCATGGGCAGCGCCGTGACGGCCGCGCTCGGCGTCGCGCTGCTGCCGGCGGCGGCGGCGCAGCCGGCAGCGCTCATCGTGCTGCTTTGCATCGCCACGGCCGGCTATCTCGGGATGCTGTCGTTGTTCTGGACGATCCCGCCGGCTTATCTGTCGAGCACCGTAGCCGCGAGCGGCATCGGCCTCATCAGCAGTCTCGGCCAGTTCGGCGGCATCGCGGCGCCTTCGGTGATCGGCTACACGTCGACCCATTTCGGAAGCAGTGCGATCGGCCTGTTTACGGTAGCGGCCGTTTCGATCCTCGGCGGCCTTGCCGTCGTGCTCGGCATTCCGGCCCGCGCGATTCGCGAACGCTGACGCGGTGCGCTCAACTGTCGAGCTGGAGCGTCGCGGCGACGATGTCGTCGCGTAGCCTGAGCAGTCTCGCGGAAAGACGCTCGGTGACCGACGACGGTGCATCGAGCGTACGTAAGCTGAAATTGAGGACAAGTGTGCGATGGCCGGCGATCTCGAGCGGCGTCGCCAACGCGACGACCTCGGGTTGCCAGCTCGCCGCGCAAAACCCGTGCGAATGAACCGATGCAATCGCGTCGTCGATTTCCGACCGGATCTGCGGCCAGGACTGGCGATTCCGCTTGAGCGCAGCGAGTTGCTTCGAACAGGCCGCGTCCGGCAACGACGCAAGATACGCACGTCCGAGCGACGTGAGCGCCATCGGCACGCGCTGGCCGCTGACCACCGTGCGAAGCGACGCGCGGGGGCTGTATCGGATCGATTCGAGATACACCATGTCGTCGCGATCCGGCCCGGCGATGCCGACGTTGATATGCAGCGCCTGCGCCGTTTCCCGAATGCGTGGCGCGGCTGCCTGCAGCACCGTCGAGCTGCTCCGGAGCGCCTGCGCGAGACCCAGAACCGGCAGGCCGAGCCGGTAGCCGCGGCGAATGGCGTCGTGCTCGAGATACCCGGATTCGACGAGCGTCCGCGCGAGCCGGCTGACCGTCGCCTTGGGCAGGCCGGTCAATTCGACGAGATCACCGTTGCCGAGCAGGGTCGCGCCGGATCCGAATGCGCGCAGCAGTTCCAGGCCGCGTTCCAGGGAGCGGTTCGAAACCGTCGACGTCGAGGCGCGTTCGGTTGCGTCGGGCGAACGCGAGGGGCGAGGTTCACGCATGGTTGCAGTCGCTTGGAATGGTGAGAATCGGAGAGTGTCGAATGCTCCGCCTGAACGGCGCAGGATCGTATTCGGTCGGCTATTCACGGTCGCCCGTCGCGAGCCACACGACTTGATCACTCCAGGTCTGGTCGCGCGTAAAGCGGAACAGTTTGTCCTTGAGCAGGTGGATCCACGCATCAACCAGACGCGACGGACGATTTTCGCGCAACGTGCTGATCGATACGGTCGAGCGGATGGCAGGGCGCTCGATCGCGATTGCCTTCAACTCGCCCCGCGCCAGTTCCTCCTGGATCGCGACATAGGTGAGCAACGAATAGCCGACACCCGCGCGAACCAGCTGCTTGGTCAGCGCGACGCTGTCGATCTCGAATTCGACGCGCAATCGGACGCCGTGCTGGACGGCGGCCTGATCGATCAAGCGCCGGTTGCTGTGCGGAAGGCCGGGCAGGATCAACGGCATGTTCGCGAGGTCGCGGATCTGCAACGACTTGCGCGCGGAAGCCGCATCGGGCGGCGCTACGACGATCAACGGCTCGCTGAAGAGCGGAACGATATCGAACGCATCGAGCGGAGGCTGGTTGTAGACCACCGCAAGATCGACGCGCCTGTCGAGCACCCATTCCTGCAGCGAGTTGCTGAGCCCCTCGCGAACATGGAGCGATACGCCCGGCCAGTGCGTGTGAAAGTCACGAACGAGATCGGTGCCGATCAACCGGCCGATCGTCGGCGGCAGTCCGACGGCAAGATAGCCCCGCTCGGCATCGACGCTGGCGCGCACCTGGTCCGCCGTTTCGCTGACCATTCGCGTGATCATCTCGGCATGCTCGAGGAGGCGCGATCCCGCGGCCGTCAAACGAACGCCGCGTCCGTAGCGGGTAAAGAGCGCCACGCCGATCTCTTCCTCGAGCTTGGCGATCTGGCGGCTCAGCGCCGGTTGCGCGATATACAGCTCCGCGGCCGCGCGACTGAAACTGCCGGCGCGGGCGACGTGGATGAAGCTGCGCAGTTCTCGAATGTCCATGTTGATTTTAAGCTATGCCTTCGTGGCATAGAAATACATGTTCATAAGGTCTTTGTCAAAGAAGTTGGCGGATTCTATGCTGCGAACAGATAGCAGATCAACCCATAACGATTCCGGAGACACCATGCATCCCCATCCTCGCGTTCATTCCATTCGTCGTTTGCGGCTGTGCCGCAGCGCTTCGCCGACTCGGCGCTGAGCGGCCTTCGTCGATCATCCGAAGAATCACCGAACACGCTATAGCGAGGAATACTGATGAAAAGCTTGAAGAAACTTCACGTCCAGGTATTGATCGGGCTGGCATGCGCGATCGTGCTGGGCCTGCTGGCGCCGAAGACCGCGATCGCGATGAAGCCGTTCGGGCAGGGGTTCATCGCGTTGTTGAAGATGATGCTCGCGCCGATCATCTTCTGCACGCTGGTGCAGGGCATGGCACACGTCAAGGATCTCAGGATGCTGGGCCGAATGGGCGTGAAATCGCTTGTGTACTTCGAAGTGGTCAGCACGATCGCAATGGTACTGGGCTTCGTGATGGTCAACGTGTTTCCTCCGGGCGCGGGTCTGCATGCCGCCAACATCGCCGAGAGCGCCGAAGCGTTGAAGACGACGTCGAGTGCCGGCGAGATCTCCGCCGTCAGCTACTTGCTGAGTCTCATTCCGCATACGCTCGTCGATGCGTTCGCGAAAGGCGACATCGTGCAGGTCCTGATCATCTCGATCCTGGCCGGGCTGGCGCTGAACGTATCGGTCGGCGCCGATTCGGTGGTACTGCGCGGCATCGACGAGGCGCAAAAGGTACTGTTCCGGATGCTCGCGTTCATCATGCGCCTCGCGCCGCTCGGCGCGTTCGGCGCGATGGCCGCCGCGGTCGGAAGCTACGGCGGTGTGACGCTGCTGTATCTGTTCAAGGTCATCGTTCTCTACTACGCGACGTCCGCGATCTTCGTGTTCGGTGTGCTCAGCGCGATCAGCTGGTCGATCGGCCTGCCGTTCGCCGGGATCATGCGGCTGATTCGTGACGAGCTTCTGCTGACGCTCGGTACCGCATCGAGCGAAGTGGTGTTTCCGCGCCTCGTCGAAAAGATGAAGCATGCCGGCTGCGATGAGGTGGTGGTCGGGTTCGTGCTGCCGGCCGGCTACAGCTTCAATCTCGACGGTACCGCCATCTACATGGCGATCGCAATTGGCTTCATCGCGCAGGCGACGGATACACCGTTCTCGCTCTGGCAGCAGCTTGGCCTGCTCGCGATTCTGAGCCTGACGTCCAAGGGCGGGACGACCGTCGCCGGCGGCGCGTTCGTCAAGCTCGCGGCCACGCTGCAGTCGGTGCGCTCGCTGCCGCTTGGCGGCCTGGGCCTGCTGTTCGGCATCGACCGGATCATGGCCACGGCGACCGCACTCGTGAACGTAGTTGGCAACACGATGGCGGTATTCGCGATCGCCCGCTGGGAAGGTCTGTTCGATGCTGCCGCATTCAACCGCGAAACCGGCCGAACGGCGCGACGTTCGATGCTGCGTTCGCGCACCGTGTCCGCCGAAGCACGGGCCGACCAGTCAGGCGCGCCCGCCAAAGCAAACTGAATTCCGTCGAGGTGATTTCATTCATGGAACGTATATCCACGCTCGCCCCCGAGCATATGTCGGACGCGCAGCGCCAGGTGTACGACGCAATCGCCAGCGGGCCCCGCAAAGGCGTACGCGGCCCGCTGGCAGTCTGGCTGCATCGCCCGAAGCTTGCCGGCTGCGCGCAGGCGCTCGGCCAGTACTGTCGCTACGACAGCAGCGTGCCGCCCCGGCTCTCCGAGCTGGTGATCCTGTCGATGGGGCGCCACTGGCTGGCCGAGTACGAATGGGCAGCGCACAAGCCGTTCGCGCTGGAGGCAGGGCTTTCGATCGACGTGATCAATGCGATTCGCGACGGCGTCGAGCCGCCGTTCGTCCGGGACGACGAGAAGCTCGTGCACGCGTTCGTGACGCAGCTGCATGAACGGCACGGGATCGACGACGCGCTGTATGCCGCGCTCGTCGATGCGCTTGGCGAAGGCGCGGTCGTCGATCTCGTCGGTATCGCCGGCTACTACACGCTGATCTCGATGACGATCAAGGTTTTCAAGGTGCCGCCGCCGGCCGGCGTGGCACCCGAACTTCCTGCAACACACGGTTGAATACACACACATCATGAACGATACATCCATCAATGAAGCGGGCGCAGGCCGCCTGCAAGGCAAGGTCGCGATCGTCACGGGGGCGGGCTGCGTCGGGCCGGGCTGGGGCAACGGCCGCGCGGTGGCCGCACTGTTTGCCGCCGCTGGCGCGAAGATCTTCGCCGTGGATATCAACATGGACGCGATGGCCGAGACGGTCCGCCGTGTCGCCGAGCTTGGCGGGGATATCATCGCGCATACGTGCGACGTCACGAACAGCGACGCCGTCGCGGCCATGGTCGACGCGTGCTGCGCAACCTACGGGCGCGTGGACATCCTCGTCAACAACGTCGGCGGTTCCGCCGCGGGTGGCCCGGTCGCACTGTCCGAGGAGGCGTGGGACAAGCAGGTTGCATTCAACCTGAAGAGCGTCTACCTGACCTGCAAGCACGTACTGCCGGTCATGGAGCAGCAGGGTGCCGGCGCGATCGTCAACACGGCGTCGACCTCCGGCATCCGCTGGACCGGCTCCGCGCAGGTCGCGTATGCCGCCTGCAAGGCCGGCGTGATCCAGCTGTCGAAGGTAGTGGCCGTCGAGTACGCGAAGAAGGGCATCCGCGTCAACACGGTCGTGCCGGGTCAGCTGCATACGCCGATGGTCGAGGCGCGCCTGGCCGGGCAACGCTCCGGCGGCAACGTCGACAAGCTGCTCGAAAGCCGGCTCGCCCGCATTCCGCTCGGCTTCATGGGTGATGGCCGCGACACGGCGAACGCCGCGCTGTTCCTGGCCTCTGACGAAGCTCGATTCATCACCGGTACGGAAATCGTCGTGGATGGCGGCATGACGGCACGGTGCGACTGATGGCGCAGGTTCCGCAGGGCCGCCCCGCAAACACAGTATGGGATTGCCACACGCACATCTACGGGCCGTGGGAACAGTTTCCGGTGCCGGCCGACGCCGCCTACTTGCCCGAAGCGGCGCCGATGTCGCGCTTGCTCGCGGTGCACGAACGACTCGGCGTCACGCATGGCGTGATCGTCCAGGCCGCGTGCTATCGGCACGATCACGCCGCGTTGCTTGCTGCGATCGCTGCGACCGGCGGCGCGTACCGCGGCGTCGCGCTCGTTGACGACACGATGGACGACGGCGCGTTGCGCGAGCTTCACGAAGGCGGCGTGCGCGGCATTCGGTTCAACTTCATGGGGCACTTGCCCGGGGAGCGCGACACGGACAAGCTGCTGCGCATCGCGGAGCGCATTGCCGGGCTCGGCTGGCACGTGCTGCTGCACGGCCGGCTCGCCGACCTGCTCCCAGTGCTCGACACATGGGCCGGGGTCGACATTCCAATGGTGATCGATCACATGGCGCGCCCGTCGTTACAAGCGCCGTGGAACGACGACGAACGCGACGCGTTGATCGTCCATCTCGGCAATCCGCACCGCTGGATCAAGCTGTCCGGCGTGGATCGATGCGCGGGCGGCGACGCGCACGCGTGGCCGGATGCACGGCCGCTCGCGCGCCGGCTGCTCGCTGCCGCACCCGACCGGGCGATCTGGGGATCGGACTGGCCGCATCCGAACATCGAAGGTGTGGCCCCGGACGACTCCGCGCTGCTGGCGTTCGTTCGAGACCTGTGCGGCGACGACGCGCTTGCGGATGCCGTGCTGGCCGGCAATCCGCTGCGGCTCTACGGCTGAGCCGCAGCAGCCCGGGCTTCGACACCCGGTGACAACCAGAAAACACATTCGACTTGCAGTGAACCTCAAGGAGGAGACATGAAGGAAAAACGGAGCTGGCGGACTTGCGTGGCCGCCGCGACATGGGTAACGCTGTGCGCGGCGTCTCAGGGCGCGCATGCCGACGACATTCACGTACTGGCAACCGGCGCGCTGCACGGCGCGTTCGGGCAACTGGTGCCGATGTTTGAAAAATCGTCGGGACATCGTCTCGAGATTGCCTGGGGGCCGTCGTACGGCACGTCCCCAGAGGCATTGCCAATGCGCCTGCGCAATGGCGAGAAGGTCGACATCTGCTTCATGATCAAGCCGGCGCTTCAGCAGGAAGTCGACGCCGGCCGATTCGACCGGGCCACGCTGTCGGACATCGCCGCCAGCGGAATCGGCGTCGCGGTGCGCAAGGGTATCGCCGTGCCCGACGTCAGTACGGACGACGCGCTGCGTCGCGCGTTGCTCTCCGCCAAATCGGTTGCTTTCTCCGAAGGAGCGAGCGGCACCTACATCGTGGGCACGCTGTTCAAGCGGCTCGGCATCGCCGAGCAGATGAAGTCGAAGAGCGTGCTGATTCGCGGCAAGGAACTGGTCGGCACCGCACTCGCGCGCGGTGACGCCGACCTGGGGCTGCAGCAGATCAGCGAACTGAAGGTGACGCCGGGCATCGACTTCGCGGGCCCGCTGCCTGCCGGCGTGCAGAAGACCAGCGTGATCTCGTCGGCGATCGCCGCGAATGCGCAAGCCGTCGAGGCGTCGCGCGCGTTCGCGGCTTTCCTGAAGACGGCGCCCGCCGTGGACGTTCTGCGGAAAACCGGCCTCGATCCGCTTTGAAGCGACGGCCCGTATCGAATCATGAGGAGACAATGAAAGCGAACCAGATCCTGACGCGGCTCGTGCTTGCCGCGGCACTGGCAACCTCGGTTGCCGCCTGCTCCACGCCCCCTGTCGACGCGAACGCGGTTCAACGCACGCTCGTCTCGAAGGGCGACGTTCAGATCGAAACGCTTGCGCAAGGGCGCGGGCCCGTGATCGTGATCCTGCCGTCGCTCGCACGCGGCGCGGAAGATTACGACGAAGTCGCCCGCATGCTCGCGCACGACGGATTTCGTGTATTGCGGCCGCAACCGAGAGGCATCGGCCGCAGCACGGGGCCGATGCGCGACCTCGACCTGCATGCCTTCGCATCCGATGTGGCGCTCGTGCTCGATCGCGAACATACGGGGCCCGTCGTAATCGTTGGACATGCGTGGGGCAGCCAGCCCGCGCGCATGCTCGCGGTCGACCGTCCCGATCTCGTGCGCGGCCTGGTGATGGCCGCGGCTTCGGCGGGCAAGTTGCCGCCGGGGTCGACCGAGAAGCCGTATGGCCGCCTGCGCGAAGCGATCGACGGCGCGGGCGACCCTCGGGTGCCGGAAGCACAGCGGCTGATCTACCTGCGGCAGGCGTTCTTCGCACCGGGGCACGACCCGCATGCCTGGCTGACCGGCTGGTATCCCGCGGTACACACGGCACAGGCCCACGCACGCAACGTCACGCCGATCGATGCGTATTTCGGCGGCGGCAAGGTGCCGATGCTCGATCTGCAGGCGCAGTACGACGCCGTCGTCGTGCCGAACGTGTTCAAGCCGTGGCTCGGCGATCGCGTGACGGTGCAGGTAGTCCCGAACGCCGGTCATGCCATGGCGCCCGAGCAGCCGCGCGCGATGAGCGATGCGATCGCCGCTTTTGCGCGCAAGGTCTACGGCACGAGCTGATCGGCCGCGGAATGCGCCGAAAGAAATGAATGCGTCTGTCAATCAATCAGGAGATCCGGAACATGAAGGTATCGAAACGCGGCATTGTCGCCGCATGCGTATTGTGGTGGACGGTGTCCGCCTTTGCATCGTCCGGCGGGGCGGCGGTCGATCGGGAAGTCGTGCGGCATGGCGATGTGCAGATCGAGGTGATGCGCCAGGGGCAAGGCCCGTTGATCGTGATCCTGCCGTCGCTCGGGCGCTCGGGCCGGGATTACGACGTGGTTGCCGAGCGGCTCGTGGCGGACGGCTTTCGCGTGCTGCGCCCGGAGCCGCGCGGCATCGGGCAGAGCAAGGGGCCGATGGACAACCTGTCGGTCCATGATTTCGCGGCGGACGTAGCGACAGTGATCGAGAACGAGCGTCGCGGGCCTGCGATCGTCGTCGGCCATGCATGGGGGAACTTCCCGGCGCGCATGCTGGCTGTCGACCGGCCCGATCTCGTTCGCGGTGTCGTGCTCGCGGCCGCATCCGCGGGAAAGGTGCCGCCGGGTTCGACGGAAAAGCCGATCAGCGCGGAGATTCGGCAGGCGATCGACGGCGCCGGGGACATGTCGCTGCCGGAAGCCAAGCGGATCGAATATCTGAAGAAGGCATTCTTTGCGCCGGGCCACGATCCGCGAGTCTGGCTCGACGGTTGGCATGCCGCCACGCACGACGCCGAATCGCATGCGCGCGAGACGACGCCGGTCGATGCGTATTTTGCGGCCGGCACCGCGCCGATCCTCGATCTCCAAGCCGAATACGACGCCGTCGCACCGCGCCGGTTCTCGAATGTGCTGAAGTCGATGCTTGGCGATCGTGTGACGATTGTCAGGATTCAGAATGCAGGTCACGCGCTTGCGCCCGAGCAGCCGGTTGCCATGGCCGACGCCATCGCAGCGTTTGCGCGGAAGATCACGGCCGCGCAGTGAAGATCCGGTAAAGGCGGCTCGATAGGGCCGCCGTGCATCATCGCGGGGAGCGTCCCATGCTCCCCCGAAATTCTTCCATCTGACGAGTGCGGGCCACGTTTTGTCGGTCCGTTTTCGTAGAGCAAAGCAAAGATGTCAATTCGAGGTGTCCGTCGCACGTGGCTCTTCGCGCCCGAGTTGACGACATTATCGACAATCTCACCGAAATAATGTCGTCACTTCGTCTATGTCCGAAGCAAAG